>SLOR01000174.1 GCA_007132395.1 Bacteroidales bacterium | reverse complement strand
TTTGCCCCCGGCGGGCTAGGAGCAAGAGAAGTTGTTTTGACAGGATTATTAAAGCTTGACAATGTAAGCCTGGCAACGGCTACGAGCATTGCTGTATTCAGCCGGGTCTGGTTTTTAGCCGGGGAGTTGTTTATTTTCATTATGGCGGTGGGGCTGAAAATGTATAGAAAATTTCAAACACCAACTGCCTGATTAAGCGAAAGCTTAACCCGGAGAGTCTTCATTGATGGTTGTTAATCAGTTAATCTTTAGCGTAGTACTTTTTATCAAATATCAAAATTGGGCCTGGGAGTAGCTGGTGTGGATGGAGGCAGTATTGGCAACTCAAGGGCATAGGCAGGAATTCTTCCTGTTAATGATTGAAGAAACTCCACAATAAGCGCATTCTGTTCATCCGTCAACTCCCGGCTGAGCATATCCTCGGCAACGATATTAACCGTTTCACCCAAACTCCACACACTTCCATCATGCAGGTAGGGATAGGTTTTAGCAATATTCAGCAAAGAAGGCACCTTGAAGAAGTGCTTATCCGACTCACGTTCGGTAAACTCATACCGCCCCAGGTTGAAAGTACCGAGTTCACGTTCCCTGGGTGTCTGGAAAAAGGTAAAAATCTCTCCGCCCAGAACCTGTCCCCGATGGCAGGCCTGACATCCCACTTCCACAAAAACCTCAAGCCCATTTTTCTGTCTTTCGCTTAATGCATTGGCATCACCCTTTAAAAAATCGTCGAATGCAGAAGGAGTAACCAGAATTCTTTCAAAGGCACCAATGGCATTTCCCACGTTTTCATACACCATCGGATTGTCCTGATCAGGGAAAGCTTTTTGAAACATGGCGATGTATTCGGGCATGGAATTAAGTACCTCCAGCACATGTTCTTCGGTGGCTGCCATTTCCAGCACGTCAAGGATGGGCATACCCGCTTGCTCTTCCACATCTGCTGCACGTCCGTTCCAGAACTGTGACTTATGGAATGCTGCATTCAGCACGGTAGGCGCATTCAGGGGTCCTTTTTGCCACCCATGCCCTAAGGAGACAGGGGTTTGATCTACACCGAAAGTGGTAAGACTATGGCATGAGTTGCAACTGAGTATGCCACTTTTTGAAATGCGTGGCTCATAATACAGCATTCGGCCTAAATCAATGATTTCCTGCGACTGATTCATCCCTTCTTCAAAGGCATGCTCAGGCAAGGGTGAAGTAAAAGCAAGGGCTTTCTCCTGTAATTCCGTCAACTGTAGCGCAGGTGCTTCCTGGTCGGAACAGTGAGCAAATAGTAACAGTCCGGCAAAAAGAAAAAACACCGGAACAGTCCATTTTTTATAAGTTTTACGGGTTAAGGCAGATTTGTGCATAGCGTTTAAAATATAGATTATTCGCTAAGATAATTATATCTGCCAGTACGAGCCAAATATCAATACTGAATTAGCAAGGTGTCAGGCTAATTTATAAAAGAAACAAATAAGTAGAACGGATTACGCTGCCCAGGTTTCCCTGTCGAGACTTCTGTAATGGATAGCCTCGGCGAGATGCTCCGGAAGGATATCCTCACTTCCGTCCAGATCGGCAATGGTGCGAGAGACTTTAAGAATACGATCGTAAGCACGGGCCGAAAGGTCGAGCTTTTCCATGGCGGTTTTCAGAAGAGTGCTGCCGGCATTATCAATCAGGCAAACCTCGCGAAGTACTTTTGAACTCATCTGGGCATTGCAATAAATACCTTTCATGTCTTTGTACCTTTGTTCCTGGGTTTCCCGGGCTTTCATAACTCGTACACGAATATCGCTGCTTTTTTCCGAAGATTTTAATTCCGCCAGTTCTCTGAAAGGGACAGGAGTTACTTCGATATGAATATCAATACGATCTAATAAGGGTCCTGAAATTTTATTCAGATATTTCTGCACAATCCCCGGAGCACACACGCAATCCTTCTCAGGATGATTATAGTACCCGCATGGGCATGGATTCATACTGGCCACCAGCATAAAACTTGCCGGGTATTCAATGGAAAACCGGGCCCGGCTTACAGTCACCACCCTGTCTTCCAGTGGCTGACGCAATACCTCCAGCACAGTTCTTTTAAATTCAGGCAACTCATCCAGAAAAAGCACGCCATTGTGAGCCAGCGATATTTCGCCGGGCTGAGGGAAAGAGCCTCCCCCTACGAGGGCTACGTCGCTGATCGTATGGTGCGGGCTTCTGAAAGGCCTTACCGGAAGCAGTGAGGCATTACGGTCGAGTTTACCGGCAACGCTGTGTATTTTGGTGGTTTCCAACGCCTCTGATAGACTTGGCGGAGGCAGGATGCCGGGCAAACGCTTGGCAAGCATGGTTTTACCGGCCCCGGGCGGCCCAATCATAATAAGATTATGCCCTCCGGCAGCAGCTACCTCAAAAGCCCGTTTGATATTTTCCTGTCCTTTCACTTCGGAAAAGTCAAAATCATAATCGTCAAGGCGGCTGAAAAACTCCTCACGTGTGTTCACCTTGACCTTCTCAAGCTGTATATCTCCATTAAAAAAGTCAATTACCTGTTTAATGTTTTCCACGCCAAAAACATCCAGGTTGTTTACCACAGCGGCCTCACGGGCATTATCTAATGGCAGGATAAAACCTTTAAACCCTTCCTGACGGGCCTGAATGGCAATGGGCAAGGCTCCTTTTACGGGCTGCAGGCTGCCATCAAGAGATAATTCTCCCATAATGATATACTCATGCACAGCATCGGCTGTTATCTGCTCACTGGCCGCTAAGATTCCCACAGCTATAGGTAAATCATAGGCTGAACCCTCTTTTCGAATATCGGCCGGCGCCATATTCACAACAATTCTTTTACCGGGGATTTTGTAACCTGTATGTTTCAGGGCAGTTTCTATGCGATGATGACTTTCTTTAACAGCACTGTCCGGCAAACCCACCATAAAAAAGTTGATTCCTTTGGAGACATCTACTTCAATGGTTATGGTAGTAGAATTTATCCCATGCACTGCACTTCCATACGTTTTTACCAGCATCGCAATGAATTTTAAAATTTAAAAAATAAGGTTAATGGATGAATTGGGTCCGGATATACTTGCCCAAATCTAACAAATTCGACATGCCTGTATATGCATCCAGTCAAAGTTTCGAAATCGGCCCAGGCTTACCCAACCTTCCTCCTCCCAGCATCGCCACCACATATCATAGGCAGGTTTTGAAAAAGTGGCTTTATCTCTTCCCCATTGGAGCCGGTTACGTTCAGGGTCATAATCTACTGCAATGCCCCAGGCATGTGCGGAATACCGGCTTCCTCCCCGCATTGCTCTCACATTCAGACATCCGCCCCAAAGATCAAGGCGCAACTTCCTGATTTCCTGCAGGCCATAATGTTCCAGCACACGAGTTAAAACCCTTTGCAGGCTGTCATGAACCTTTTCATGGCACAAAAAACTATTGACCCTACTTGTTGTATCCCACGACAAACGATGAGGATAAGGTAACGCTAACCGGGTTTGATTTTCTCCCGGATTACCAAAATATTTAACCAGCTCATCTTCCGGAGTCTGCAGCGGCCAGTTCTGGAATGTGGCAGGTTTTTGGATTTCTTCCGGGCGCCAGTTTTGTACTATTTGGCCGTTTTTCAAAAAGTGGAGCAAAGTGTCATATCCAAATTGCGTTTGAGGGCCCCAGTACCCATCAATATCCCCCACATCAATATCCTGTTCTTTAATAATGCTTTGTACAAAGCCAGTGAGTTTTCTTTTATCGTCCCAGTGTTCAGGAACCAGTCCGGTGGCATCTAAAGCGGTCATTGTAATGGGACCCGCGACTCCATCTGCAGGCCCGGCGTTGAATCCACGTTTTTTGAGTTGTTGCTGAACAAATCGTATCTGTGCTTTTTTCATTGAAGGAGGTTTAAGGTTTATCGAGGGAAAACCAGTACTAACTGCGAACATATCAAACAACACCACCCGCCATATATTCATAAATTTACGACATATCTCTCTTTTTTCAAAACTTATCCTTTTTGATTTTTTATCACATACTGAAAGGCGAGAATGCTTAATTTTGAAGTTAATCGATGAACATGAAAACCTCATTAGAACAAACCCGTGCAGAAGAAATCACCAATGCTGTTTTGCATGGTATTGGGTTAGCGCTTGCAATTGTTGCTTTGCCAGTATTGATAATATTTGCCAATATGTATGGAGATACCTGGCACCTTGTTGGGTTCATCATATATGGCGTTACGTTGATTACCCTGTACTTCTCATCCACGCTATACCATAGTGTTCCCCGGGGAAAATGGAAAAATGCACTCAGGGTGCTGGACCACTCTTCGATTTTCCTCCTGATAGCAGGAACTTACACCCCCGTAACGCTAACAGTCTTGAGAGGGCCCTGGGGGTGGACCATATTCGGCATTGTATGGGGAATTGCTTTAACAGGAATTATTCTGAAGATTTTTTTTATGGACCGGCTAAGGTATCTTTCCCTTGTACTTTATGCAGGAATGGGCTGGATAATTGTAATAGCTGTAAAACCCCTGCTGGAAAGTATTAACACCACAAGTCTGGCATATCTCATAGCCGGGGGATTGGCCTATACTGCCGGAATTGGTTTTTATGCATGGAAAAGACTGCCATTCGGGCATGCCATCTGGCACCTGTTTGTTCTGGCGGGCAGCATTTGTCATTTCTTTACTGTTTTTTACCTTTTGCCTTTTTAAGCACACACCCCAGCCTTAGCCTCAATCCCGAATCGCTTTGCTTTCGGGACTTCGCTTCGCTCAGCCTCAGCCCATAAAAAAAGCCCCAACCAATAAAGGAAGGGGCTTGTAAAAGGTGGCGACGACATACTCTCCCGGATTTCACTCCAGTACCATCTGCGCAGG
>SLOR01000205.1 GCA_007132395.1 Bacteroidales bacterium | reverse complement strand
TTCATATTCAAACATTTCTGCCGGAACTGTCATTATCCCCGTCTCTTTATTTTCATTTTCTGTCATTATGCTTGCCCCCAAAGGCAGGGCGTCTCAAAACCCGGCTTGAGACTGAGCATTCTTGAATCAATGGCCCTGACTAACGGGTTGCGTCGTTATCGGATTTATTTCAGCTTCACTCTAAGCATGGTCTTTTTTTAGATTATCAGCACAAATATCATGTTAGCACATGTTTGAGTGCCATCTACCAGGCGTAAGCCATTGGGGCTTCACCCCCAGGGCCGGGAAAAATCTCATCCAGTTTCTTGAGTACTTCTTCATCCAGCTGAATACTTGCAGCCCGAACGGCACTTTCAAGCTGTTCAATGGTTCGTGGCCCAATAATTGGCGCTGTTACAACCGGATTATGAAGCAACCATGCCAGTGCCAATTCTCCTGGTGGGTGCCCGATTTTCTTACACAGCGCCTCGTATTTCTCAAGTTGCCCACGTTTCTTTTCTAACTGCTCAACCTGGTTCTTGTCATTCCGCCTTACACCCTTACTTTTCTCAAGAGCTCCACCTAAAAGTCCTCCTGCCAGAGGACTCCAGGGAATGAGCCCCAATCCGTAATGTTTGCATGCCGGAATAACTTCCAGCTCAAGCATACGGTTATCAAGATTGTATATGCTCTGCTCACTCACCAACCCCATAAAACCCCTTTTGGATGCCTCCTGGCATGCCGTAGCAATATCCCACCCTGCGAAGTTACTTGAGCCCACATACACTACTTTTCCTTGTTTAATGAGTGTATCAAAACTTTGCCATGTTTCATCCCATGGACAATCGCGGTCAATATGATGCATCTGGTATAAATCAATCCTGTCGGTTTGCAATCGTTTTAAGCTCCCTTCGCAATGTTTCCGGATTTTATAGGCACTCAGGCTTCGCCCATCACTATTTACTTCGGGTAAATTTGCTTTGCGATCCACAGGATTATAGACTTTTGTTGCCAATACAACAGCATCCCGTCGACCGCCACCTTGTGCTAACCATCGTCCGATAATTTCTTCCGTATGTCCATGTTCCACAGACCAACCATACACATCAGCAGTATCGAAAAAATTGATACCTAATTCTAAAGCGCGATCCATAATTTTGAAGCTATCTTCTTCGCTGGTATGCCACCCAAAGTTCATGGTCCCAAGGCAAAGATTACTAACAAGAACTCCGTGTTTCCCTAATCTCTTATGTTTTACTGCCATAATGCTACCTCCTTATTTAATTATTAAATGTTTTGCATCTATAAGCTCCCACAAAAACAAACAGAATTGATTTTTAAAAAAACGACCGCTTCCAGGGAAGGAATTAAAATACTTGCATCGCAGCGTGAAATCGCCTCCTCCAAAACTCGTCATCGTCATGGCAGTCATTACCAGTACTGCTCTTAAAAACAGGCTTCCTTTTTTATATTTAATTCTCCCGTGCGCTTATCAATCTTATTGATACGATTTTATCCATTGAATTTCTAATTGAAATTCGCCGGTTTGATCATCTGCAACCAAGATTCCCAGTTGCTGAATATCTTTCGGTACGATAGGTCCGACGTCTCGCAGTATTCGTCCTCTGAATACAGGCACGCATTTATCGAAAGGAATAGAGATTGTTTGCCACTGATTATTTTTGGTTTCAAAGTGATATCGGTATGATACTCCATCAAACCGGTCATTCGTTCGTAATCTGAATTGGTATTTTTTGCCGTCTCCTTTTACCCGAATCAGAATGCCTTTAAATCCGTCCAGCTGAAACTGCATAGCGTTTGTTCGGGTGGAGGCAAATCCACCATTATTTTCAAGCGTTACATTTCCGGAGAAAACAGCAGTATTGCTATCACTCAAAACAAACCTGCTTTTCGAGAGACCGCCCATAACGCCATCATTGACAATCAGCCAGTCGTCCATATTTTCTAAAGTACGAAAGTCAAATAATATGATCTCACCAGAATTTGTAGTGTCTGAATTCACATTGTCATTTAAAGTCATAAGAATGAGTATCGCTAAAAATGTTGTTGAAAAGGATAGTATTGTTGGATAATTCATCAGAAAATTATTTAGTTAAGTTACTGGTTTATCAACACTTGCCTGAATGATCTTGTTCATTTCCTTTTGAGAGCGCAGTGCTATTTCGGTTGGGATCCCGTCATCTCTTCATCCTCCTTCTTTTCTTCCGCAATATGTGCGATATCCTTTTCCTGAATCCACCCTTTGGAAACCGCATGGAGAGCGGCTTCGATCGTATCGGTGACCAGCATCATTTCAACCCCCAACTTTCCGAATTCCCCGGCGATATTCAGCAACTTCTCATGACTGGCCGGATCGACATCACGAATATAAACCATTTTAACCCTACCGGGAAAATCCCTGATCACCTGCAGGTAAATTTCGGCATCATGCTGGCCTGAATCACCAATCAGGATAAAAGGAATATCCCGGATAATGTCGAATACTCTTTCAATCTGCACAAGCTTATGTTTTGTATGGCTGCCGGCAAAAAGATGCTCCCGTGACAATCCAATATCTCTCAACATCAAGGGTCCTTGCGGAAGATTATGGATGGTCATTAATTCCCGCAGGAAATCGTACAGATTCCACGGAGAACTCGAGACATAAAAGAAAGGATTGTTTTCGTATCCCACAAGTCCTTTGGACAGTGCCTGATAAAACGCAGCTACTCCCGGAAAAGGGACCCGAGTATGTGCATTACCCGTGAAAGTGGTTTTCAGCATTTCCCACAGCCTCGTGGCACCCGTAGGCACAACAGTATCATCGATATCAGAAATGACTCCGAATTCCACATCCTCCGAGGGAACAAACACATTGCTGTAAACCACCGGAGTATGTTGGTTTTTGACCACCTTATCAATCAGCTCCAGCCGAATTTTGTGCCACGGATTATGACTTTTAATGGGCTGAGGTAGTTCCATTCTGAATTCAAAATACCCTTTATCGTCGGTGGTCGCCGATTTTGTAATGCCATCAAAAGATGCTTCCACCCTCGCATCCGGAATTTTCCATGTCACGAAGCGCTTGTACATCTTTTTGAAGTTTCGCCACCTGCTATCATCCAGCTGCGAAATGCCGATCCCCCTGTCTCTCAACAATCTTCCAAGGAAAAACAGCTCTTTCCCGTTGCCAAAGCCCTGGTATGGCATGATCATCACCGAACGGATCAAACCAAGCTTCATCCCAAGCCAAAGCTTCAAGATTGAAAACCTGTGTTTTATGGAATACTGAACGGAAAGTACTTTTTTCTTTACTTCGGCCATAAGATTCATCGATCATTTATTATTTTCAAATTTTCGATCAGTGTTTTGGCTTTCAACCAACCTGCCTCCCTCCTTTCCCTGAGAATCCTCGGGTTGCCCAGCAAGGTACCGCCCAGGCTGGAATCGGGTTCATATTATGATTGCCAAGGGCAGTTCGCATCATAACCCCGCCGGGATTTTTAAATGATTTCCAAATATAAAAGTATCAAGCGAGTATTTTATGTTTTTCATGTGAATATCCAAAGAGGCTGTCAGGACGAAAATTTTGAAAATCTTACCCTGATGGCTTTGGAAAGTGCAGAAAACTCCGGGGTGCTCGGCAATTGGTGGTCGGCATAGCTCCTTGCTGTTTCTATGTTTCGGGGGTTTGCAATTAAAACCCCATCCTCACCCCCAGTGTAAACATCCTGGGACGGGGATAATTGCTATAGTCCATCCCTGAATGAACTTCCGGTTCCGGGCCGGGATAATGGGTAATGACAAATGCATTTTGAACCGTGGCAGAGATCTCCAGGTTGAGATTGTGCGCTGTAAGATTATTAAAATTATAGGTCAGATCTATGAAATCCATCCTTAAGTAAGAGGCATCCTGTATATAGTAATCGGAAAGAACCTGGGCACTGGCAAAATTATGCTGAAGTGCCTCTGTGGTAATATTGGAACCATCTCTGAATAGCCTGTCATGGTTTCCAAAAACTAGTGAGCTGAGGTTATATACATAATTCCCGCTCACCCATGTTCCCGCCATTGAAAGTCGCCATTTACCGTATCGAAAGTGGGAAGAAAAACCCATAGTAAGATCAGGATCAGCCGATTTGAAAGGTATCCTTTCTTGATAATCAATCTCGCCGTCTATGATTTGGTAAACATTAAAGGAATTTGCCGGATATCCTTCCCTGAGAATTCTGGTGCCATGGACAACTGAATATCTGTCATAAACTTCCGTAACCAGGTTTTTCTTTGTGGTCAAATGAGCCCCTAAATCCCATGATAGTTTATCTGATTTTACCAGTGAAGCATACATGGAAAATTCCCAGCCTTTGTGATTTATATCAGCGATATTGGACAAAGTATAATATCCCCTTCCCCTGGGAACAGGAAAAACCCCTTCTGATTGTTCTGTATCAAAATATCTGATGTTTCCTGTAAGCTGGTTTTCCCATAAGCCATAGTTAATTGTGGCATCAAAAGAATTAAATCGTTCTGGCTGTATGTCATAAGATATCAAATGCCCGGATGGAAAGTCCATTCTTCCACTCTGGCCCACAGCCGTGCTGATTTTTAGTTGTGACAGGAAAAAGTCTTCGGGCCAGAAGGATTCGTTGTGCATTTTCCAGGCTGCAGCCAGCGAATGATAGCCAAAGTTTTGGTTATCCGGGTTATACACCGATGACCGGTCATTGCGAAAGTTATAATTAAGGAAATACAGGTCCTTAAAAGCATAGCCAGCACCTAAAGTGAAAGAAACCAGTTGTCTCATGGTTGCACCTCTCTCATTGCGATAAATACTGTAGGGTTCTCCGGCCTGATTGTTTCTAAGGTTAGACTGAAGTATGGAGTATTCATGGTTGAAATCCTGCCTG
>SLOR01000009.1 GCA_007132395.1 Bacteroidales bacterium | reverse complement strand
TCGTCTAAGTAATCCGGAGGGTACCAGCTGAAGTTCACGCCGCCGTCAGACACCAGCTGCACAGGCTCACCAAAGCATGCCACATAGTTACCTCCGAATCCGGCAATATTTGCATTTACATCTACCGCATTAAAATCGGAAAAATATCCATAAAAATTATCACCATCCCGGTATCCATTAAGTAATCCTAAATGAAAAACATCTCTGGTATTCATTAACTGATAGGCAACATCTGTATCAAGATTATTGGCAGAAAAACGTGCATAAAGCCAGTCAGTGTAAGGCCATGCACCCGGAACCTGTATGAAGCTGGCAGGGTTTGCCAACCCGGGAACAAGTGCAGTTACATCATTTTCGTCTTCGTCGAGCAATACAAAAGATCCCTCAGCTCCTCTTCGGACAAGGACATTGATTACCAACTCAAAGTAGCCGTTATACTCAGCGGCAGAAGTGCGGTTAAAAGCCACCCTTGACGAGCCCGTGCAATAAGAGATAGTGGGAATTATTGAACCACCCAGCTGCGATTCCCTGTCGGCCGAAGCAGCATGATACACGTAAATGGGATGAGAGGATGTAATGGTTGTAATATGTTGATCATATGGTATATTGATGGATTGAGATTCCATTTCGTTAATGGGAATATCAGGTCCACCATTTACTGAATAGGTAGTGTTATCTTCCGTCCCCACTACATAAGCGTGTTCAAAATTATTTTCTGTCATCCCCCGTATAATTGCATAATGAGTCCCCAGTAAATCTACAGGAACAATCTGGTCAGCAATGTAATCCACATCATTGGATGCATAGGACTCAATGGGCCTTACCAAATCTTCCCTGGTGATAATGGCAATTTTATGGGTAGTGGAATCACCACTTAACACTTCCACCTTCGAACCTGCCAGCCTTCGTGTAAAACTGGTTTGATAGTAGGCCAGATTGGCCTCCTGGTATGGGGTAATTACTGCTACCTGCCCCCTGTTTAGCCATATATCAAAAGGAACATTTGCCGGCTTAGTAACCGTACCCCCTAAAAAGTCATTGGCCACCCATACATCCTGTGTGGGAGTAATCCTTATACGGGTATCGTCGGCAGAGGCTACTATATCAAAGGAAGAATGAGGCCTGTAAGGAAGTGCATTTCCATAATTATAGATTCCATATCGGGTTTGAAAGGGAATATAAAATTTTCGCCCCAACGCATTTCGCCCCTTAAGCGCAATCAACTCCCTGTTGTACAACACACTAATCTCAAGATATGCAGTGATGGGAGTTGTTGAGCGAATCAAAACTCCTTTATCACTTCGGTTGATGTAGGGTTGAGTTGCTACCGTATTAGATACTGTATGGTAAAGCGTATTCTCAATGCTACCGGCATCTGCCACGTTATCTGTTATCCAGGGTGATATATCAAGTTTATATGTAGTATTGGGGGGCAGGTTGATAACAACAGGTTCAAAAGAAGCACCAAAGCGAGGCATGGAGACAGTAACCTCTGAAGCAAGGTTTCGTGATGTAATATGAATATACATGGGTTTCCCCGGCTGGACATTCCCATCGGGATTATGATACCTGTTTATCTCCGGTATGGAAAGCCAGAATTCCGTGTCAGTTTGTGCCATTGCGGGGCGCAAACTTACCATAAGAGCAAGAAAAACAAATATGGTCAGGAATTTCTTCATGTAATGCCTTAGTTTGACTTTTGCGTATATTGGTTTGTAATTATTAAGCTTTAAACTGTATTTCTGACAAATTATTCGCTTAATAAGCCCTCGCAAGTTATTGTATTACACAAAGTTACACCAGTTTCTTTCTAAAAACCATCGTATTTTCCCTGATTTATATAGTGCTATTTACATAAATTACCCGAGTGTTTTCTGCAGTATTGTTGAGAAACAAAACCATATAGAATCTTTCTGCCAGAAATCTTATACGAAAACCAAATCATACAATGGGAAAATATCTCAATTCAAACCTGAATAAAAGCAGAGAGCCTGCCATCGCAAAAAACGAATGGCAGGCTCTCTCAGAACAGAATTAAAACTTTACTTATTAACCTGTAATTTACGGCTTATCCAGCCATGTTCTGTTTGCAGCTGAATAATGTAAAGTCCCGGCTCCATCGGGGAAACGTCAAAGCGATATTCAAATTCATCAACATTCATATTGCTCAACATCATCTTTCCTGATATGTCGAAAACAACTATGGATTTGATTTTTGTTTGGGATACAACATTTACATTCCCTGATGCAGGATTGGGAAATACCGAGATATCCACCAGCTCCAGTTCATCGACAGTAGTAGGCTCTGCCCATACATCATTAACCACCACATCTTCATCGGTGATGATAAGACTACGGTTTTCGCCACCTGTCCATTCACCGCCATCCCATCCGGCATTGATGAAGTATTTGTATTCGTAGGTCCCTTCTTCCAGTTCGAAGTGTATTGAATACTTCATACTTTCACCTTCGCGCTCCAGGGCGAGGTCGGGGTTGCTACCGGGATCATCCCATGCGGGAATACCAGATATATAAACCACATCTTCATCCGGGTCGAATCCGTTGGCAGTGCTCATATCCACCCGCAGCGTAACGCTGTATAGCTCGGCTACTACTTCAGGAAGTACCGTAACTTCGGCTTCAACCACAAGGGCTGTTTCCGGATCGGATTGAATCACCCCTTCCGGAAGTTCAAAGGTTGCCAAAGCATTATAAGTGCCTTCTTCGGTCGGGTCGTAATTTTCGAGGGTCCAGGTAAGTTCCACGTCATGCTCTTCGCCATCACTGTCAGTAATGGTAGTTGTGGCATCCAGCTGAGCAATCACATCGGTTTCAGATGTTCCAAAATCAACACTTACATCATCCACAGAAGCGATAGAAACAATGTGGGGATAGGGCATAAATTCTACCGTAACTTCCACATCGGCCGCCAGGTCTTCCAGCACCCAGGAAGAGAGGGTTACAACATTCCCCTCTGTATCTTCAATTACCTCTCCGTTGAGTATCCATTGTTTCACCCTGAAGTAATCCTCGGGAGCAGCTATAAAGTTAATATCACTGCCTTCCAGCACTTCATCGCCGTCGGCTATAGCAGCACCATCAACCATTACCACCAAATCTCCATTGGCACCCACTACGCTGAAGTTCACTTCATAGTACACAGGGGCGAGTTCAAATTCAACAGTAACGTCCACATCTGCCTGCAAATCATCCAGGGTCCAGGTGAGTACTGTTACATTCTCCCCCTCATCATCTTCTATCACCACTCCATCCAGGGTCCAGGCTTTCACCTGATAGCCGGCATCGGGCACAGCAGTAAATGTAACATCCATGCCTGCATCTAACTCGTCACCGCTGGTAACAGCGTCACCATTAACGGTTGCGCCAAGCTCTCCATTGTTGCCTTCAACACTGAAGGTTACAACGAACACCTCCATGAAGTGGGCTGTAATAGATGCATCAGCAGCCGGCATGGTGAAGTCAAGCACCGCATCGGCACCTAATACCTGGCTGTTGCTCATCCAGTTTACAAATCGATAGCCACTGGCAGGCGTAGCTTCCAGTTCTATTTCATCACCCATATTGTAGTAATCCTTTTCAGGGTCAAGGGAGATAGTACCTGCATCAACGGGATCAACCAGGGTTGTAAGGGTGTAGTCGGCAAGTTTGAAGTTGGCCGTTATTTCCACATCCTCAGCGGGCATGGTAAAGGTAAACGGACTTTCATCACTTAGTTCGGTAGCACCCAATGTCCAGTTTACAAACTCATATCCTGTTGCGGCAGTGGCAGTCAATGATACCTCATCACCCATATTGTAGGTATCATTGGTATTGCCTACCGTTCCAGCATTTTCAGGATCAATAACTACTGAAAAATTATATTCTGCCAAACGGAAATGCGCAGTTATCTCCACATCATCTGCAGGCATCGTGTGCTCGTAAGTAGCCTGTGCTGATAACACAGTACCGTCAAGTGTCCAGTTTACGAATTCGTAACCGGTTGCAGCGAGAGCACTGAGTTCTACAACATCACCCACGTTGTAATAATCTTTTTGCGGATCCAATGATACGGTACCGGAATTTTCGGGAACAATTACCACATCCAGTTCGTAATCCAGGGCATTAAATACAGCTACCAGGGTTACATCATCGGCAGGCATGGTATAAGAGAATGTAGCATCCGTGCTTACCTCCACTCCATCGATTGCCCAGGCTTCAAACTCATAGCCCGTATTGGCTACAGCCACAACTACGGCTTGTTCGTCTTCCACAAATTCACCTTCACCGGATACTGTACCTGCGCCCAGCGGGCTTACTTCGAGGCTCAGCATAAACACATCGGCATTCACATCCACAAAGTAGGCAGAAAGGGTTGCATCATCGGCAGGCATGGTAAATACCAGTTCTTCATCACTGCCGATTACCTGTCCGGATTTTCTCCAGTTAAGGAACCTGTAACCATCTTCAGGAATAGCTTCCAGGGAAACTTCATCCTGGTAGTTATAGAAATCCTGTTCCGGGGTTTTTGTTACAGTCCCACTGTTATCAGGACTGATATGCACCTCAAGGGTGTAGTCGGTAAGGTCAAAATTTGCCATGAGCGAAATATCCTCAAGGGCTTCTGTTACCAGGGGATTATCAGCAGAAAACTCAACCTCGTCAAGGGTCCAGTTTACAAAATGGTATCCTGTTTCGGGGGTTGCTTCCAGGGTAATGGTCTGACCATGCTGGTAGTTACCGGTTCCTTCCACGGCCCCAGCTCCCGGAACATTCACCTCTGCTTCAACAGCATACACCTTAATGGCAAAAACAGCAATAAGGTTGCGGTCATCTTCGGCTATAAAAGTATATTCAGTATCCGTCGAAACGGCGCTGCCGTTTTCCGTCCACGC
>SLOR01000027.1 GCA_007132395.1 Bacteroidales bacterium | reverse complement strand
CATTGCCGCGCACAATGATGCGCAATTTGGGAAATAGTTTTTTCAGCAGTCGCAGGCGCTCTTCCCTTAAACCAAAAATATCGGAGGGATGGGTGGCTTCCAGCTGTATGATTAATTCACCGCCATGATGATCTTCTGAAGGGCTAAATGGGGTCACGCGAAAAAAAGTCTTTAATGAGTATTGCTTTAAGATGCAAAATAACAAAATAATTTCCTGTTGTAATCCATAAGGAATGAAAATGTTTTACATTTGATTGCAGGCTTTTGTTATTTTTGCAATGTATGCCCTGCGACAAATAAAATATGCAAAACCCAACCAACTCATGACAATTATCACCCTGATTAGCGACTGGGGGTTGAACAGCCACTATCGCGCCTCAGTAAAAGGAAGTATTTTAAGACAGATACCCGGTGCCGAAGTTGTTGATATTACACACACCCTGCCTTCTTTCGACATTATGAGCTGTAGCTTTATCCTGAAAAATGCCTTTCCGGATTTTCCGGAGGGTACCATTCATATTATTGGGGTAAACACCGAAGCCAGCACCCAAAGCCCGCATATCGTTGTGAAACACAAAGGTATGTACTTTGTCGGGGCCGACAATGGCGTATTTTCATTGCTTTTTGATGAGGACTATGAAGCGGTGGAGATCGATATCATGCAGGATTCTGATTATTTTACCTTTTCTTCACGTGATGTATTTGTGAAAGCTGCAGCCCTCATCGCTGCGGGAAAACCCTTGTCGGAGCTGGGCGCTCCACATCCAAAACTTAAGCAGATGTATGCTTTTAAGCCCATTACCAAAGAGAATAAAATTGAAGGCAAAGTAATTTTCGTGGATGATTATGAAAATGTATTTGTGAATATTGACAGGGAAACTTTTCGGCAGATTGGCAAAGGTCGGCCCTATACAATAAACTTCCGTGTGCCGGGTTATGCTATCAGAACCTTACGAACTTCCTATTCGGATGTGGCAGCCGGCGAACGGTTGGCATTGTTTGGCTCAACCGGATACCTCGAGATTGCCATCAACCAGGGCAAAGCCTCAAGCCTGCTGGGGCTGGAAGTGACCGATTCGGTGGTGGTGGAATTTGAGGTATGAGGTTTGGGGGATGAGGTGTTTGGTGTGAGGAATGAGATGTGAGGTTTGGGGTGTTAGCGATTCAACAAATCAACAGATAAACCTTTCAACCCTTCAACGATTCAACCTATCAACACATTTTGCATTCGCTTAAAATTACGAATAATTGAAACTATAAAATGCTTACACTTTTTCTGCGCGAAATAAATAATTTTTTCAATAACCTTATCGGGTATATTTCCATAGCGGTATTTTTGGTGATAAACAGTTTGTTCCTGTGGGTTTTTCCCGTGGATACCAATATTCTGCAATCGGGATATGCCAATGTAGATGGGTTGTTTACCATGGGGCCCTTTGTGTTTTTGTTTTTGATACCGGCCATTACCATGCGTTTCTTTGCCGATGAAAAGAAAAGCGGGACCATTGAAATATTGCTGACAAAACCCCTGACTGACCTGCAAATTGTTTTGGCAAAATATTTTGCTGCCTTCGCACTGGTTGTTTTCTCCCTGCTGCCCACGCTTATATATGTGATAACGGTTTACCAATTAGGATTTCCCGTGGGAAATATTGACATGGGAGCCACATGGGGTTCCTATCTGGGATTACTTTTCCTGGGGGCAGGTTTTGTGGCCGTGGGGCTATTTGCCTCATCCCTTACCGATAATCAGATTGTATCTTTTGTAATCTCCATTTTCCTGTGCGGATTCCTGTACATTGGGTTTGAGTTTATATACTCGCTCGATATGTTTGGCAACTTCGACCTGTTTATCCGCAACCTTGGCATTTATGCCCATTACACTTCCATAAGCAGGGGAGTGGTCGACAGCCGCGATGTATTATACTTTCTTAGTGTAATTCTACTGTTTCTGCTGCTTACCAAAATAAGGCTGGAAAGCCGTAAGTGGTAAAAAGGCGATAGGGCAGCTTTCAGAGCCAAAAACTTTAATTACGGGTACCAGATTATTTAAAGAGTAAAAGAGTTTATAAAATGCATAATAAAGTTTCATCAAAAGAAGTAGTAAAAAAAGCCAATGTACGCAAGCAAAACCTGTTAAGTCTCGGGTTGAGCTTGCTGATAATTATTGCCGTAAATATGATTGGTTCGCGATATTTTACCCGCGTGGACCTTACTTCCGAGAAACGCTTTACCCTTACCGATGCAACCCGCGATATGCTGCGCAACCTGGACGATTTTGTTTATTTCAGGGTATACCTTGAAGGTGATTTTCCAGCAGGTTTTCGCCGCTTGCGCAACCAAACCCGTGAGATGCTTGACGAATTCAGGGCGTATTCCGATTTTATCCAGTACGAATTTATCAACCCAACCATTAAGGGAGACTGGGATGCTACCGAGGAAAACTACAATATGCTTGCCCGCAAGGGGCTTCAGCCTACCCAGCTTCAGGTTACAGCAGAAGATGCCAGCTCTCAGCAAATTATTTTTCCCGGGGCCATTGCAAGTTATCGTGGAAAAGAAATTCCCCTGGCTCTGCTTATGGACCAGATGGGTATGCCTTCCGAAGATGTCTTGAATAACTCAGGGCAGGCACTTGAATATAATCTGGCAACTACCATACACAAACTAACCGTTAACGATAAACCCAGGGTGGCTTTTCTGGAAGGCAATCAGGAACTTGAGTTTCGATATGTGGCCGATATCACCTTCGAATTGGAAGATTTCTATGAGGTGGACCGGCTGCAAATCAATGGCGATATCACAGCCCTGCAGGAGGTAAGCACACTCATTATTGCCCAGCCCATGACGGAATTTTCGGAAAAAGACAAGTTTGTTATCGACCAGTTTATTATGAATGGCGGCTCTACCCTTTGGCTTATTGATCCGGTGTATGCAAGTATGGACAGCCTGCAGGTGGCACCCGAAACCTTGGGTATGCCCTGGTCGGTTAACCTCGATGATATGCTCTTCCGCTATGGTGTGAGGCTAAACACCGATCTGATTATGGATTTACAGTCTTTGCCCATCCCCATAACCACGGGATATATTGGCGACAGACCCCAGATAAGCATGGTGCCATGGTTCTATTTTCCGTTGGTACGTCCTGCATCCAATCATCCCATCGTAAAAAATCTCAATGCGGTGCGAACGGAATTTATCAGCAGTATTGACACGGTTGAAACGGAAGGAATCCGAAAAACCATCCTCTTGCAAAGTTCACCCTATACCCGCGTGGTGCAAACACCTGCACAAATTTCTTTCAACATTATGCAGCAGCAGGTGGATGAAAGTCGATATCGCGACGGCACAAGGGATGTTGCAGTTTTACTGGAGGGAGCCTTTGAATCCGTTTTTCGGAACCGCCGCATACCTCTTGAGCAGATTCCACAAGGATTTCAAACGGTAGAGCGGGGACAACCCGCACGTATGATCGTGGTCTCCGATGGCGACATCATCCGCAATCAGTTTGGCAACCAGGGTCAGCCCTTGCCATTGGGTTACGACAGGTTTCTCAATGAAACTTTTGGCAACAGGGACTTTATCCTCAATGCGGTAAATTACCTTAACGATGATCGCGGTATTATGGAAGCACGGGCAAGGGAAATACGACTGCGGATGCTCGACAGAAGCCGCGTGAATGCCGCGAGGTTTCCGGTGCAGTTACTCAACGTAGGGCTGCCCGTCATTTTGGTGTTATTATTTGGTGCCGTCAGGTTTTTCCTCAGGAAAAGAAAGTTTAACAAAAAGATTGTTTAATTCCGGTTACCACAATTTGCATTAATCTCTATACACATGCCCCAAAAGAATATTGCATTTTTCCTGGTTTTTTCTGTGTTGCTTTTTACAGCAGCGATTATCTTGTTCTGGTATTCTCATTCTCTGTCTACCCTAAGACCCATAGACAGTGATTTTTCTATAGACAGATCGCTGGAAGTAACAGGAATTGAAATTAAACAGGAAAGTACCGGTGTTCATTTAACGAAGGACTCTCACGGACAATGGATTCTTGATGGGCAGTTTCTGGCCAATGATCCGGCCGTGCGTCAGCTGGTATCGGTAATGAATCGTATCAGGGTTCGCCAGCCGGTAAGTGTAGCAAACAGGGGGGAAGTGCATAAATATATGGATGAGGAAGGTATACGGGTTAGGATTTGGGTCCAAGCCTGGCGCATTCACCTGGGTAACTTTCGTATGCTGCCCTATACACGCCTGCACCAGTCCTTTCGTGTGGGAGAGGATACCTCCGACGGGCTAAGTACCTACATGCGCAAAGATGGGTCGGATTTTCCCTTTAAAATACACCTTCCCGCATCTGAGGGAGGGCTCAGGTATCTTTTTGACCCCCATCAGCGGGCGTGGCGCGACCCGATGGTTGTAAACCTGGAAAGGGAAAACGTATCGAGAGTTGAAGTAAAAGTAATGGGTCAGCCTACAGAATCCTTCATACTGCATCATAAAGAAGATGGTAGTTTCTATTTTCACCAATTTGCGGAAAGTGAACCGGTTATGGATGTGCATGCAGATACTTCCAGGGTTGTGCGGTTTTTATCCTCCTTTAGCGACCTTCATTACGAGAGTTTGCTCAATGAACAACAGGAAGAGCAAAGAAAAAAGCGGATGATTGAGCAACCCTTTATGGAAATTACCGTAGAAAGTACAGAAGGTATACGCACCAGAATGGTTGCCTATGCCCGAAAGGCCCGGGAGGAAGATATATTGACTCCTGCAACCGGCAACGACCCCAATCGTTTTTACCTGAAAGTCAACGAGGGAGAGTTTGCCCTGGCGCAGTATTACGTGTTTAACAGAATTTTGCGGCCTTTAAGCTTTTTTGAAAATTAAAAGCCTCAATCCTTATAATCTGATTGAATTAATAAATTATCTTTGCAAACGTATCATAAAACAGGTAAAAGATGAAGTTTATAGTATCAAGCAATTTGCTTTTGAAGCAGTTACAGTCCATTAGTGGTGTGTTGAGCACTAACAATACTTTGCCTATCCTTGATAACTTTTTGTTTGAAGTGAGCGATAGTGAGTTAAAAGTTTCTGCCTCCGACCTGGAAACGACCATGACCTCAAGAATGGCTTTGGATATGGCTGAGGAGGAAGGCAGTGTGGCTATTCCCGCCAAAATACTTCTGGATACCCTGAAAACATTTTCCGATATTCCCGTTACCCTGGAAATAGACAATAACAATTTTGGTGTTACCCTTATTGCCGGCGAGGGTAAATATCGCCTGGCAGGGCAAGACGGGCAAGAATACCCCCGTCCGGCCGAAATTGAAGGTGCTTCCAACCTTACCATCGAATCCGACATTCTCCATAATGCAATTACCAAAACCATCTTTGCTGCCAGCAACGATGAGATGCGTCCTATTATGACGGGTGTGTATTTTGAACTTTCTACCGAGAATGTAACCTTTGTGGCAACCGATGCCCACAAACTGGTAAGATATCGCCGCAATGATGTAAAAGCTACTGAGGAAGCTTCTTTGATTTTACCTAAGAAGCCCTTGAACCAGCTCAAAAATATCCTTGCACTCGACGATGCTCCCGTGGCCATTGACTACAATGAGAAGAATGCCCGCTTTACCTTTAAGAATGTTACCATGACCTGCCGCTTGATAGATGGCAAGTACCCCAATTATAACGCGGTAATTCCCAACGAAAACCCCAACAAACTGACATTGGATCGTTCACCTTTCCTTAATGCCATCAAAAGGGTTTCGCTGTTCAGTAACCAAACTACCTACCAGGTAAAATTCAAGATTGCCGGAAGCGAATTGCATCTTACCGCCGAAGATCATGACTACTCCAATGAAGCAAGGGAAAGACTCAATTGCCACTACGAAGGCAACGATATGGAAATTGGCTTTAACAGTAAGTTTATGGTGGAAATGCTTAACAACCTGGATACCGATCAGGTGGTAATGGAAATGTCGCAGCCCAACCGTGCCGGTTTAATATTCCCCTTATCTGCAGATTCTACCGATGAGGATATCCTGATGCTGGTTATGCCTGTTATGCTGAATAACTAATATAAAGACCAACAAATAGAGGCTGTCTCAGAAGCTTAGAGCTAACCGGACGCTGAGCTTGTCGAAGCGACTGTTGATAATCAATCAGTCAGATATTCGCTTCGACAGGCTCAGCGTTCGCCAAAATCAGGGCTTTTGAGACAGTGTTTTTATACCCATTGCGAAAGTTCCAGCCACCGCATTTCTTTTTCCTCCAGCTGTTCTTCTAGTGTTGCGTATTTTTGCGATACCTCCTGTAACTCCTCAGGGGGCAACTGCCCGGAGTTAAGCTTTTCAAGGGTTTCCTTTTTTTGCTGCTCCAGTTTTTCTATTTCTGCTTCAAGGGCTTCAAACTCCTTTTGCTCTTTGTAAGTCAGTTTCTTTTTCTCCCCGGGTTTTTCTTCCTTTCTTTCAGGGCGGGGTTTTGCCTTTTCCTCCTTCTTCTCCTTTTGCTTTTCATTGGTTTTGCTCAGTTGGTAATCCGTATAGTTGCCCGGATAGTTTTTTATCCTGCCCTCACCCTCAAACACGAATATGTGATCCACCAGGTTGTCAAGAAAATAGCGGTCGTGCGATACGATGATAAGGCATCCGGGAAAGTCGGACAGGAAGTCTTCGAGCACATTGAGGGTGGCAATGTCCAGATCATTGGTGGGCTCATCGAGAATAAGGAAGTTGGGATTCTTCATGATTACGGTGAGCAGAAAAAGCCGTCGCTTTTCACCGCCGCTGAGTTTCCTTACAAAATCATTTTGAGAGCTATAAGGGAAGTTGAAATATTGTAAAAACTGTGCCGCGGTAAAAGTGGTGTCTTTTCCCACCTTTATGGTTTCGGCTATATCTTTAATTACGTCAATCACCTTTTTGTTTTCATCCACCTGTATGCCTTCCTGCCTGTAATATCCGAACTGCACTGTTTCGCCGGTAGTAACGGTGCCATTGTCGGGGGCCAGGTTTTGGGTAATAATATTGAGCAGGGTGGATTTGCCCGTACCGTTACTGCCTACGATGCCCACTTTTTCCCTTCGTTTGAAAATGTAGGAAAAGTCGTCTATAACCGTTCGCGCATCAAACTGCTTGCTGATATTGTGGAGCTCAAGTATTTTTTTTCCCATGCGCGCAGTTTGCATGATGATTTCGTTGGTTTGCGCCACAGGGGTGATGGAGGCCGTTTCCTTGAGTTGGTGGTAAGATTCAATGCGTGCCTTGGATTTTGTGGTACGTGCCTTGGGCTGACGACGCATCCACTCGGTTTCTTTGCGCAGCAGGTTGCGGGCTTTTTCCGTTTCGGCCAGCATAGCGTTTTCTCTTTCCTGTTTTTTTTCAATAAAATAGGCATAGTTGCCTTTGTACCTGAAAATCTCACCTCTATCCAACTCCAGGATTTCGTTGCATACGGCATCCAGAAAATAACGGTCGTGAGTAACCATCAACAATGTCAGTTTTTGTCGCGAAAGGTAATCCTCCAGCCATTCAATCATGTCGATATCCAGGTGGTTGGTGGGTTCATCAAGAATGATAAAATCGGCCTCTTCAATTAGAATTTTTGCCAGAGCCACCCTTTTTATTTGTCCACCCGACAGTTGCTCCACGGGCTGGTCGAGGTTGTCGATTTTTAGTTGCGTAAGAATCTGCTTGATTTTGTTTTCATGATTCCAGGCCTGCAGCTCATCCATGCGGGCAATGAGTTTTTGCAGCTTTTCGGGATTGGCTTTAAGAGGTTCATTTTCCTGCCAGTGCAGTTGCTGATTGTATTCCCTTAGGGTTTGGGCAAGGGGGCTGTTGCCATGTAGCAGGGTTTGGCTTACGGATGCGCCCGAGGGAAATTGCGGGTTCTGATCCAGGTAAGCAACGGTAATGTCGTTTCGGAAATTGCAGTTCCCGGTGTCGGGAATATCACGCTGCATCATAATATTGAGCAGGGTGGTTTTTCCGGCTCCGTTGCGGGCAATCAGACCCACTTTCTGGCCTTGATCAATGCCGAAATTTATGTTTTCAAACAGTATTTTTTCTGCGTATGCTTTGCTGAGGTTATCAGCCTGGAAATAATTCATGGAATGTCATTTTCTGCGAAATTACTCTATTTTTCCCATAACTGGAGATGAATATTACTCACAGAAAATTCTGGTGCAAGTGCATAAAAAAAGCCCTGTCGGGCGACAGGGCTTTGAAAAACCGGGTAAAATTTTATGCTCTTTTTACATTTACAGCTTTTTTCCCCTTTTGATCCTCGGCCAACTCAAACGAAACCTTGTCGTCGTTGTTGATCTTGTCAATTAGTCCTGAGTGGTGTACAAACACTTCCATTTCGGATTTATCATCTACAATAAATCCATAACCTTTTTTTTCATTAAAGAATTTAACAGTTCCGGTTTCCATAACTAAAAGTAATTAATGCATGAGAAATTATAATTAACCCTCAAAAATACAATTTTTTACAACATAGCAAATTTTTTTCATAGGAAAATGAATCCGTTAAGTTGTTGGGAGTATGTAATATGCATTACAAATAGGTTTTATTGATTTTTGATGCCCGATGCTCTTGCACGTTTGGAGGGAGAAATAAAAAACCGGCAGTTGCATCGCACCTTCGTTTTGCAAGCAGAGAAAAAGGTTTACGTTAAGCAATGACAACTGCCGGTAGTACAAAGTTACTTAAAAATACTGTACTTCTTCCATGAGCTGCATGGGTTGGCTGATGAGCTGGGGGTTTTTATCCAGGTGGATAAGACCCGATATGGACAGCTTTTTCACCCGGAACACGCTGTTTTCATCTTCGTCTGTAAATTTAAGAACCAGCAGGTAACCAATTTTAATGGTAAAATTCTTTACCTGTTCGGTTATCTCTTTCATATCTTTCAGGGTGTTTATGAGTTCCTTGTTTTTGCAGGGCTTACCGGTAAAGCAATTCTGCAAATCGTCAATTATGTCATATACCTCCCTGATGGAAAGTTCATCGTGTGATCGTGTCATAAACTCATTATACCCCAATTGCGTTTCTTCATGACTGTAAGCTGTAAAGCCCAGGTTTTCGGTAAGTTTTAGCAAGGTGTTATGGCAGTTGTCGTTTATATTCTTCTCATTGCAATCAAACCACGATAAAACCGGCACGTAGCGGTGAAGTTTCCGCTTTTTGTAGTCGGAGTTGATGGAGTTGAAAGAGATATAGTCGTGAAAAGCATTCTGCAGGATATAAATCTGGTCTTTAAGGCGTAGAATCTCTTCATGATGCTTGTTCTCCAACTTGTCTAGCCGGCGTTCGTAATACCTGTAGTATTGCTTCATGAACTTGTTCTGTGGGCCTGCTGCAACAAGTTTTTGGCCTTCTTCTGTATCCAGGAACTGGTTGAAGTTTTCAATAAACTGATCGGCAAGCTTTTCCGCCTGCTTATTGTAAGCGGTTTCGTACTTCCAGGTGTTTTTGGGGTTCAGGATAAGTGGGTCAACACCATCCACATGTTTGGGAATACTTAAGCCGAAAGGAACCACCTCTTCCACCTCTGCATGATCAAGTTCCCCGTCCAGTATGGCCTTTATGATATTGCGTGTGGATTGCAGATCAATTCTTTGCCCCACTCCGTAAGCTCCTCCTATCCAACCAGTATTAACAAGGTAGGCAGTTGCACCATGCTTTTTCATTTTCTGAGCCAGCTGTTTTGCATATACAGTGGGGTGATGCATGAGAAAAGCGGCTCCAAAAGCCGATGAAAAGGTTGGCAGTGGTTCTTTTACCCCCCGCTCTGTGCCTGCCAGCTTACTGGTATAGCCACTAAGGAAATAGTACATGGCCTGTTCACGCGAGAGCCTTGAAACCGGAGGAAATACCCCAAATGCATCGGCCGTGAGGAAAATAATCTTTTTAGGATGCGTACCCTTACTTACGGGTTTTACAATATTTTTGATATGGTAAATGGGGTAGGAAACCCTTGTATTTTCGGTTTTGGAGGTATCATAAAAATTGATTTCTCCGCTATCGGGCTTATACACCACGTTTTCAAGCAGGGCATCGCGCCGTATGGCGTCGAATATCTCGGGTTCCTTTTCTTTGCTCAGGTTGATGCACTTGGCATAACAGCCGCCCTCGAGGTTGAATACTCCTTCATCATCCCATCCATGCTCATCATCACCAATGAGGTACCGATCAGGGTCGGCAGATAGAGTAGTTTTCCCGGTTCCCGAAAGCCCGAAAAAGATAGCCGTATCACCATTCTTTCCCATATTGGCAGAACAGTGCATAGAGGCCATGTCTTTCAAGGGGAGGTAATAATTCATGATGGAGAAAAAGCCTTTTTTAATCTCTCCGCCATACCATGTGCCCCCTACCAACGACATTTTTTCCTTCAGGTTAAAGGCTACATAAACGTCGGAGTTCAGGTTTTGGGCTTCCCAGTTTTCATTTACCGTTTTGCAGGCATTGAGCATCACGAAGTCGGGTGTAAAATCCTTTAGCTCCTCAGGGGTGGGCCTGATAAACATGTTTTTCACAAAATGGGCCATCCAGGCCACCTCGGTAATTACCCGTATTTTGATGCGGGAATTTTCGTTGGCGCCGCAAAAGGCATCCATAACGTAAAGTTTCTTACTGTGAAACTGGTTCAGGGTGGTTTCTCTGAGTTGCTCCCATATTTCCGGACTGATGGGGTTATTGTCCGAGCGTTTGGCTTTGGGGCCGGCCCACCAGATGTTATCCTGGCTGGTGCTTTCCTGCACAATGTACTTGTCTTTGGGCGAGCGGCCGGTGAAAATACCGGTATCTACTGCTACCGCCCCCAGGTTGGTGGTAAAACCCTTTTCAAAACCCTGCAGATCGGGGTGGGTCTCGTGCTCGTAAAGCTCATCGTAGGAAAGGTTGTAAAAAATTTCGGGCGTGTCTTTTATCCCGTAAACAGTTAAATCCGGGGGGTGAACCCGGATGGCTTCGGTTTTTTTACTCATAAAATGGTTTCTGTTGACAGCAGACTGTTCGCTGAGTTTAACAATGTGTTTTGATGCTGCCAAAATTATAAAAAAAGCCTTTGGCCCAATTGTTTTTTTATGAAAATAAATAGCTTTTGTTTGGTTTTTTTCTGAGTTGGTCGGATTGTATATGCTTTTGGTAAACTGTAAAACCGATACCTTTACAGGTAAGGCTTTGTTAATAAGTGATTTAAGTGTTTGAATGCATAAATATGGAGAGTTTATAACATAGGAGTCTTTGGTGCTATTTTTCAGGGTTTTTACCGATGTTATTATAAATAGCTTTATAGATATTGCCGGTTAATCCGGCGATAGAGTTTTATATTTGCATATGAAAGCAAAAATTGCATTTAGTATTCATTTCCAATGAAGGATGATAAAATGAGCATGATATGAAAACAACTTTCGGACCGCAGAAGATCCTATTCCCCATGCCAGTAAGCCTTGTGGTTACGGGCAACATGGAGAAAGCAAACATTGTTACCATTGCATGGGTGTCATTACTTACCAGTTCGCCACCCACTATCGGTATTTCAGTTGGTACACGAGGGTTTTCGGGCAAAGAGATTTTGCGCAACAAGAACTTCTCGGTAAACATTGCAGGGGTGGATATTATGAAGGAAGCGGATTTTTGTGGAATAACCTCCGGGAAAAATATTGACAAGTTTAAGGAAGCAGGACTAACCAAATTACCCTCCAGGCATATTCAGTCGCCCATTATTAAAGAATGCCCGCTGAACTTTGAATGCCGGCTTACCGATCATTCCGTAATAGGTACCACAAATCATTTTGTGGGCGAAAGTCTGGAAGTGCACATGGATACAGATAAGGTTGAAGACCCTCTGAATTATTCAACCCTTATGATAGAAGCTTTTAATCCCCTTATTTATATCGGTGGTGCAAGGGAATACAGAAAAATAGGAGAAAAAGTGGGAGATGCTTACTCTATTGGCAAGCACCTGGATAAAGATGCAAAGTAAATTGATTAAGGCAAAAAAAAATATCCTTAAATGGTTAAATATATTGACAAAACGTGTTTTGTTTAGTAAGTTTATGTTTTGTCAAAAAATATGATTTGTTTAAAATTAGTGAGGTTGTATCTATAAATAAAGTATATTTGTATAACGAAAGAACAAAATATAGACTGTTATGGCTGGTGAAACTGAAAGACATTTAACCGACAGGGACTTATGGATGCTCATAGCACAAAGCTCGGTAGGAGATAATTACCGGCCTTTAAATCTGAGAGGGGCTAACCTCAGGGGAGCCAACCTGTCAGGAGCCGATTTGTCAGGGGCCAATTTTTCCAAAGCCGATTTGCGCGAAGCCAATCTGGAAGGAGCCAACCTATCAGCTGCCTTTTTGGCCAATGCTGATTTATCGGGGGCCAACCTTAAGGGTGCTACTTTTGAAGGCAGTATACTGGAACGTGCCGATTTGAGCAACGCCACCCTCAACGAGGCCGATTTTACGGATGCCAATATGGAACATGCCATTCTGGTTAAAATTTCGGCTGTGGATTGTGACTTTACCCGGGCAGATCTCTCCCAGACACAACTTGAATATGGCGAACTTACCCGTGCCAATTTTTTTAAAGCCAACCTCTCCGGTGCCGACCTCACGGGTGCCGATGTACTGGAGGCCAACCTCGGCAAAACCTATTTTAATGATACCCGCATGGAAGAGGTGCTAAACCTGGAAAGAGCCGTGGGCTACAAAGGGTAGCATTGCTAAATCGAAGGCTCAGAGCTGGCACAATGCTACCGAGGCTCCCAATGCTGCGATTGAAACTATTAGGTTCTTAACTGGAATATAGTTTCATTAAGCAAAAGTTTTAAGCCCTGACCTGTTACAAAAAAAGGTTATCATGTACCAGACATGATAACCTTTTTAATTGCAGAAAAAACTCCAGCTCTACCTACGGGCGTAAAGCTCAATAATTTTCAATATAACCTGTGTGGCTTTTTCCATGCTTTCCAGGGGGATAAATTCATATTTCCCGTGGAAATTATGCCCGCCGGCAAAAATATTGGGGCAGGGCAATCCCATGTAGGAAAGCCTTGAACCGTCGGTACCTCCTCTGATGGGTTTTATGTTGGGCTTTATTCCCAGTTCCATCATGGCCTGCTCAGCAGTTTCCACAATATGATATTCGGGTTCTACTTTTTCTCTCATATTGTAGTACTGGTCTTTCATCTCGAGGGTAATGGTCCCATTACCATATTTTTTATTGATGAAATCTGTCACCTCCTGAATTTGTTTTTTGCGGTTTTCAAACAAATCGCGGTCATGGTCACGAATAATATACATGAGAAAAGATTCTTCTACCTTGCCATCAAACCTGATGAGATGGAAAAATCCTTCGTAGTGGTCGGTAAACTCGGGACGGTCAAAAATGGGAAGCATATCATTAAACTCACTTCCCACGATAATGGAATTGATCATTTTTTGTTTGGCCATGCCCGGATGCACATTTCTTCCCTGTACTTTTACTTTGGCATAAGCGGCATTGAAATTTTCAAACTCCAGCTCTCCCACTTCACCGCCATCAAGGGTGTAGGCATACTGTGCACCAGTCTTGCTGGCATCAAAATGGTCCACACCTTTGCCGATTTCCTCATCGGGCGTAAAGCCAATTTTTATGGTACCGTGTTTGATTTCCGGGTTTTTTGTCAGGTATTCTATGGCTGTCATGATTTCAGCAATACCGGCTTTGTCGTCAGCACCCAGCAGGGTGGTGCCATCGGTTGTAATGATGGTTTGACCCACATATTTTTTTAGCTCGGGAAATTCAGATACTTTAAGGTACATGTCCTTTTGCGTGTTCAGCAGGATGTCTTCCCCGTCATAGTCTTCCACGATTTGTGGTTTAATTTCTTTGCCCGACATGTCAGGAGCCGTGTCCATGTGGGCCAAAAAGCCAATTACAGGAACTTCCTTATCGAGATTGGAAGGCAGCGTAGCCATTACATAACAATTCTCATCCACATGGGCATCTTCCAATCCCATCTCTTTTAGTTCTTCCACAAGTACACGCGCCAGATTAAACTGCTTCTCGGTACTTGGGAATGAATTTGAATTGGGATCGGCTTGTGTATCGATGCATATGTATTTGTAGAATTTTTCCAGCAGTGTTCGTTTCATTTCAACAGGTTTTTAGTAATAGTTTATAGTCGGCTTATGGCTATAAACCATCAGGGTTTTGTTTTCTTCTATTTAAATTTGATAGTATTTGGGTTGCCGCAAAAGGCGGCCTAAAGTAGATATTTTCACCCACATAAACCAAAACTTATTTAACTATTTTGAAAGTCTTGTGAGAAGAAGAATAACAAAAATGTAATCATCGCCTTGGGCCGAACTATGTAATGGGATTAGGTAAGGAAAGTAATGATGAGCAGGGGTATTCTATCTGAGCATAATACCCGCGGTATACCGTCCGGTTAGCCCGTTGTCATTGCGTGAGGAAAAGAAATTGTCCGACTTGCATTGACTGCAAATTCCTGCCATTTCAATATTTCCCTCTGGTATTCCGCAATCAAGAAGTTGTAGCAGGTTGGCCTGCCATTGGTCAAAAATATATTTACCGCTTTCCGGTGCAACCGATAAAATCTGCTCTGCCTCTGGAAGGCTTTTCATGGCTTCGCGCTTTACATCTTCCCCTACCTCATAGCAACAGGGGCCGTTAGAAGGGCCAATTCCTGCCATTATATTTGTGGGGCAGCAACCGTAGGTGTCCATCATTACCTTAATGGCTGCCTGGCTAACCCTTTTGAGGGTACCACGCCATCCTGCATGTACGGCTCCCACGACCTTATTTTTCGGATCGTAAAGGAGAACCGGCACACAATCGGCCATTTGTACGTTGATGCAAACCCCTTTAATATTGGTTACCATACCGTCGGTGTTGGCAATGGCCGACTCCCTGTCGGCACTGCCCAGGCCTTTTCGGGAAGCGTCAACGATGGCAATATTGGAGCTATGAGTCTGGCTGGCAAAGGTAAATTGCTGTAAATCCATCTTAAGCACCTGCGCCAGCTTCTTGCGGTTTTGCAGCACGTGCCAGTCGTTGTCGCCCACGTGAAAGCCAGTATTCAGGCTTTGGAAGGGGCCTTTGCTGTAGCCCCCCGCACGGCCGGTAATAAAATGCTCCACCTGCTCGAATGCCGACAGATTGGAAAAACGGTAAATGTTGAGGTTCCCTTGTGTGCTTTGCTCCATCAGGATATCACTTTACGGTGATAATCTTTTCTTCCTCTTTCTTTTTTTTCTTCTTGGAAGATTCTGATGCTACAAATAAGGCGCCCAGGAAAGTTCCTGCTGCAAAACCTACGATGAGTCCGAGTAATTCTTTTGTTTTTGCCATGATAAAATGCTTTAATTGATTATTATGCGAAAAAATAGTATACCACCAATGTGCAACGGTATCTTATCTATTGATTACATATTGTTTTGATAGAAGACTAACGTATTTCCTGCCAAAGAGTTCAACCTACCTGATGAAGATAGCCGTGCCGGATACACGAAATGTGCTTCTCTTCTGACTGCTTGATCAGGCTCATCAGGAAATTGTGACGCACAGCAGGCTCAAGGTCTTTGATGTCTGTTTTATGCGAGTTTCCATCTGTGGTTTTAATTGAAAAAAATCCCGGCCACAGTTCAAGCTTTTGCATCTTGCTCCACAGAATACATTGTTCTCTCCTGAGAAGCTTTCTTTTCATGATAATGCTGTTTGCATCCACACTAATGAATTGTTTCCCGAGCAGGTATTCCAGTGGATATCCTATGCCTCTGCCAAGCATTGTAATACCCAGTAGAAGGTTTGTCAGGCCTACACCGGAAAATTCGCGTGAGCTATCAAAGACCATAAGGTAAAGGCTTGTAAGTAAAAGAAATACTCCTGCTGCAGTTAAAAATCCTGACTTGCTGTGGGGTTTTAAGAAGTCGTGGTGAAATTCCATAATTTTTTGAACAATGAATGATAAAAAATTATTTTGTTATAGGGTAGTTTGCAGAGAAACTGCAAACCAATAATTTATTAATCAAGCTATCCGGTGTATTATTGCCGATAAAACACAAATCTAGCAATTTTTTGTAATAAGCCCTGTGCTTTTGTTATTTTTCCATTTATGAATCAAAAAAAAGTTTTGATGTGTTACTTTGAATTCTTTACCGGAAATATTCGTTATTTTTGAATAAACAGAAAATAAACTTCTAATTCAAACCCAAACCTAAAAACAACTGATTATGCAACAACAATTTATTCCCTTTGAAGTGATAGAAAACTTTATGGTGGATGTGATGGAGAAGGCCGGAATCCCCCGTGAGGATGGTAAAATAATAGCCGATGTACTGGTACAGGCCGATAAGCTTGGTTTCGATTCGCATGGAGTAAACCGCCTGAAACCCATTTATCTTGACCGGATTAACGATGGAATTCTTAATCCTAAAACAAATTTTGAAATTGTCAAGGAAGGCCCCACTACTGCCGTGATTGACGGACACAATGGTATGGGGCATGTGATTTCCTACAAGTCTATGCAACTGGCCATTGATAAGGCCAAAAAATATGGTATGGGTATGGTAGCTGTGCGCAACAGCACACACTATGGCTTTGCAGGGTATTATCCTTTAATGGCTACCAAAGAAAATATGATTGGTATTACCGGTACCAACGCCCGGCCCTCTATTGCACCTACTTTTGGTGTGGAAAATATGCTGGGTACCAACCCCATGACTTTCGGCATGCCTAGCGATGAGGATTTCCCATTCCTGCTGGACTGCGCCACCTCCATTACCCAGAGAGGGAAAGTGGAAGTATATGCCCGCCAGGGGAAAGAGATGCCCAAAGGCTGGGTAATTGATGAAAATGGCGAATCTAAAACCAACTCCAAAGAGGTGCTGGAAGATCTTATTGCCGGACGTGCTGCTTTTACTCCCCTGGGTGGAGTTGGAGAAGAAACAGGAGGGTATAAAGGGTATGGTTATGCTACAGTGGTAGAAATTCTGTCTGCAGCCTTGCAGCAGGGAGCTTACATGAAAATGCTGCTGGGGGTAAAAGATGGAAAAAAAGTACCTTATCCACTGGGACATTTCTTTATTGCTATTGATATAAATGCCTTTACCGAGCCAGATAGCTTCAAGGAAATTACAGGCAATATATTACGTGAGCTCAGGGCTTCT
>SLOR01000208.1 GCA_007132395.1 Bacteroidales bacterium | reverse complement strand
GGCACCAGCAAGCCCCGGTCGGTGTCAACGGCCACGCCGATATTCACATACTCCTTGTAGATAATTTCCTCGTTCTTCATATCCACACTGGCATTGAAGCGTGGGAAGGTTTTCAGGGCTGTTGCGGTGAGCTTGAGCAGGATAGCCGTAACGGTTAATTTGGCGCCTTGCTTCTCCACGTATTTACTGTAATCCTGGCGGAATTTTTCCAGCTCGGTAACATCAGCCTTGTCAAACTGGAACACATGGGGAATATTTTGCCAGGAACCTGCCATTGCACGGGCAGTGATTTTGCGGATGGTGTCCATCTTTTCCCTGCGGATATTTCCCTGTTTGGAGAAGTCGGGCAGTTGAAAATCATCTGTCAGAGCAGTGCCTGATGCTTTGCCCTGAAGCTGCTTTTTGGCCCAGTCTTTCACATCTTCTTCCGATACTCTTTCGGAAGGGCCGGAGCCTTTTACTTTTGTGAGGTCCACACCAATTTCCCTGGCCAGCCTGCGCACGGCAGGTGAGGCAGCAATATGGGAGGTGGATTTGTCAGAAGTGGCTTCCGGTTGCTCTGCACGGGGTTCTTCTTCTTTCTCCTGCTTCTCTTTGGGTTCAGCATCTTCTTCCTCCTCCTTTTCTTCTTTGGGGGCTTCTTCTTTCTCCTTAGAGTCGGACTTTGCTTCCTCTTCTTTTTCCTTGCCCGAATCGTCGCCTTTCTTTTCTTCTTTGTCTTCTTCTGAGCCCTCACCTTCTTCGGAAGCCTCAATCACAAACATAACCTGCCCCACTTTCACTTCGTCGCCTTCACTCACTTTCACTTCTTTCACCACGCCGGCCACTTCAGAGGGGAGTTCAAAGCTGGCCTTGTCACTTTCCATTTCGGCCAGCCCATCATCAACTTTTACCTTGTCTCCCTGGGCAACAAGAATTTCCAGCACCACAGCAGAAGTGACATTATCGGCTATCTCCGGTAATTTTATTTCTTTTATCATATCAGAATATTTTTAGATATCCGTTGGATTGGGTTTGCTATTATCAATTTTGAAATCCTTTTTGGCCTTTAGAACCAGCTTTTTGTCAAGTTTTCCGGCCAGGTGAAGGCTATGCAGTGCGCCGTAGGCGATATGCCTGTCGTCTACCTCGAAATAGTCTCTTAGGGCACGGCGGTTGTCGCTTCTTCCGTAGCCATCGGTACCCAGTACGGTGAGTTCACCGGGGAACCAGCGGGACACGGTCATTGGGATAGCCTTCATGTAATCGTGGGCAGCAAGGCACAAGCCTTTGTCGCCATCCATACATTGCTCGATATAGGTGAGGCGCGGAGTCTTTTCAGGATTTAAACGATTCCATCGGTCGGTTTCGCGGGCATCTTCGTATAACTCTTTGTAGCTGGTTACGCTCCATACATCCACCACCACCTCATAATCCTTCTCCATCATTTCGGCAGCCCTTAAGGCTTCGTTGAGGATGGCACCACTGCCAAACAGATGTACTTTTTCACCTTTTTTCTTTCTTGATTTTCTTACTTTGTACATCCCTCTCAGGATACCTTCTTCCACACCCTCTGGCATTGCGGGCATCTTATACTTTTCGTTGAGAACAGTAATGTAGTAAATGAGGTCTTCCTGGTCTACAAACATTCGCTTCATGCCCTCCTTTACAATGACGGCCAGCTCGTATGCGAAAGCGGGGTCGTAGGCTTTAACCGAGGGTACCGTCATGGCCAACATGTGAGAGTGGCCGTCCTGGTGTTGGAGCCCTTCTCCTGCCAGAGTGGTTCTTCCGGAAGTACCTCCAATCATGAAACCACGGGCGCGCATATCGGCGGCAGCCCATACCAGGTCGCCAATACGCTGGAAACCGAACATAGAGTAGTAAATAAACATGGGAATCATGTTCTTTCCGTGGGTGGAATACGAGGTTCCGGCAGCAATGAATGACGACATACAACCAGCTTCGGTAATTCCCTCTTCCAGAATGGCCCCGTCGGTGGCTTCCTTGTAATAGAGGAAAGAGTCTTTGTCAACAGGTTCGTAGTTTTGCCCTACGTGAGAATAGATACCGAACTTACGGAACAATGCATCCATACCAAAAGTGCGGGATTCGTCGGGTACGATGGGCACGATAAGCTTACCCATATTTTTATCGCCCATCATTTTGGCCATCAGGTTAACCATACTCATTGTGGTGGCCAGCTCTCTGTCGCCGGAGCCTTCCAGCAATTCTTTATACACCGTGTCGTCGGGCAGGATGATGGGCGGGGCATCGGCCACTCGTTTGGGCAAATAGCCTCCCAGCTCTTCTCTTCGTTTTTTCAGATACTGGATTTCTTCGCTGTCATCGGGCGGCTTGAAAAAGGGTGCTTTTTTGGCTTGCTCATCCGACAAAGGGATGCCAAAGCGGCTTCTAAAGCTTAATAACTCCTCTTCATTGAGTTTTTTCTGCTGGTGGGTAATGTTACGTCCTTCACCGGCTTCACCTAAGCCATAACCTTTGATGGTTTGTGCCAGGATAACCACCGGCCCATCTTCATAATTAACGGCTCTTTGGTAAGCATTAAAAACCTTTTTGGGGTCGTGCCCGCCTCGATTAAGTTTTTCCAGCTGTTCGTCAGAATATTTTTCCACCAGTTTGAGCAGGTTTTCACTTCTTCCGAAAAAGTCCTTTCGGATGTAATCACCGGTTGACACCACATACTTCTGGAACTGCCCGTCGGGTGTTTCCTCCATTGCTTTGAGCAGGTCGCCCGATTCATCCTTGGCGATGAGGGGGTCCCAGTCGCTGCCCCAGATTACCTTGAATACTTTCCAGCGTGCTCCTTTAAAAGCGGCCTCCAGCTCCTGAATAATTTTTCCATTGCCCCTTACAGGCCCATCAAGACGCTGCAGGTTGCAGTTTACCACGAAAATGAGGTTGTCCAACTTTTCGCGGCTGGCCACGGTGAGTGCACCCATAGATTCGGGTTCATCCATCTCGCCATCTCCCATAAAGGCCCAGATTTTTTGTTTGGTTTTTTCTTTCAATCCACGGTCTTCCAAATACTTATTGAACCGAGCCTGGTAAATGGCCATAAGAGGCCCGAGGCCCATAGAAACGGTTGGGAAGCGCCAGTAATCGGGCATAAGACGCGGGTGTGGGTAGGAGCTCAAGCCTCCTTCTTTACGCAGCTCCTGACGGAAGTTGTGCAGATGTTTTTCGGTAAGCCTGCCTTCCAGGAAGGAGCGGGCATACAAGCCCGGAGAAGCGTGCCCCTGGAAGTACACCATATCGGCGGGCTCGTCTTTGTCGCCTCCTTTAAAGAAGTGGTTGAATGCCACCTCCAGCAGCGTTGCCGAAGAAGCAAAGGTGGAAATGTGGCCTCCGATACCTTCTGACTCAAGGTTAGCTCTTACTACCATGGCCATCGCATTCCAGCGTACAAGACTTTTAATGCGCCGCTCTATCTCTCGACTGCCGGGATAAGGAACCTCTTTACGGGGCGAAATACTGTTGATATAGGGTGTATTGCCCGGGCAGCGGAAGGTTATGCCTTCCTTGTGGGCTTTATTCTGCAGCAGTGCAAGGATATCACGCACCCGCTGTGGTTCTTCATTCTGAATAAGATACTCCAGCGATTCCAGCCACTCCCTGTTCTCAATGTCATAATATTCTTTTTTGCTCATAGGTGTTTGTTTACAAGGTTTTCAATCATACATACTACACAACAACATGAATGCCTCCAGGTTTAATGAAACACAGTAATAGAGGCAATATTTTTCTTAAGGTAAGGGTAATTGTTTCAGGATTACTAAGTTAAGAAAAGTGATTGGCAATACCTTGTTTTTGGCAAAATAAATTATGCTTTAGTCATAAGTGAGCGTTTGTTGATGTTAATAATTGAGAAAAGCGCAGGTAGTATTGGGGCTGAAATATTAATGGAGAAAAGCCCTGAATAAGGGGAGGCTGGGGAGGATCAAAAAAAAGAGGCTGTCTCAAAAGTGCCAACCCGTCGTTGAGCCTGTCAAAACTACTGCTGATGATTAGTCAGTATTTCGCTTCGACGAACTCAGCGTCCGGGTAATAGCCGGCTTTTGAGACAGCCTCCTGCTGATAATGCAGCTATTGTAAACTTTTACTGAAAGCTGCTGATTTTGTCAGGGGCAATCGGAGTTATGTAATTACTTGCCCGGTGTGTTTAATCAAATTCAATTTGTTTCGTCCTGACCAATTGGCCATCAACATAAACGCGAACCAGGTAAATGCCAGCATCAATTCCTCCCGGATGGTTGATGGTAAAATTCAATGGAATGGATTCACCTGTGAAATTGACTTCTCTCATTTGTGTGAAAAGCGTCTGTTCTCCTGTATCTGAAATTTCGAAAGTTTCAGTGGAAGGATACATCACTTCCCCCACCGGGTTGATCAGATTCATGTAAACAGTTTTGCTTCCGGGAAGGGTAAAAGGTGTTCCGGCCAGTTCCATACTTATGTTTGTTTGGTCTACTCTGCGTGCGCGGGAAACATTATACCTGTCGGCCCATAACCAGCGATCCCATTTTGTGAGAACATTGATGTTGTAGGCATGCAAGCCCCGGGAAGCATCAATACTGTCTTGTAAGGATTGGAGTTTGTCGGAAAGTAACCCATACTCTGCTTCCAGGCTTTCTTTACTGATTAATAAGTCCGAATGAAGTTTTTGCAGATTCTCATACTCCGTTTGCATAAGCTTGAATTCTTCAATTTGTTTTTGAAGTTGTACAACTTCTGTAGCCCTGGCCCGAAGTCCAGCTATTTGCGCATCTCTGCTTTGAATCTGTTGCTCAAGTTCGGATTGCATGCTTTCCATATTGGCCTTAACTTCAGCGGTTTGTTGTCGGCTGTTATCTCTCTCTGTTTTCATACGCTGATATTCATCCATTAATATCTGCTTGTCATTTTCCAGAGAAATATTCTTGTCAGATACTCGTCCCTCTTTTACGATGAATATTGTCATACCTGCAATAGCCAAAAGCAATAAAACTCCCAATATAATCAAGGCTGTTTTCATGGCTGTGTTTTGTTTTTCATTTCTTCCTTGTGTTTCCATACTGCTTTGATTTTTTATGTTAAACAATGTAGCAATTAATTACGGCTACTTTAATTACAAAATTATTATTAGTATTCCGAAATCCAATAATTACCTCAGTTAAGGCATATCGGAATCCAGGAATCGCGGGGCCCTGCGATGGCGTGTTCCTTGTTCGTAGGCATAGGCAATTTCGAGCAAAACCGGTTCGCTCCATGCACGTCCGAATATGGAAATGCCCACGGGCAGTTCATCCACAAATCCCATGGGAAGGGTGATGTTGGGATATCCGGCATGGGCCGCAGGGGAGGAGCTTCCCAACTGAAAGCTGTCGCCATTGGTCCAGTCGGTTTTCCAGGCCGGGCTGCCTGTGGGTGCGATGATGGCATCCAGATTGTGTTCTTTCATTACTTTATCGATACCTTCCTCGCGGGCACCTTTGTGCATGGCAGCCAGAGCATCCTTATACTCCTGCGAATCCAGACCTTCTTTTTCCTGTGCCAGTTCCAGGTAGCGTTGGTTGTACCATTGCATACTCAGCTTGTCGTTATTATTAAATGCAATGAGCTCTTCAAGGTTTTTTACAGGGGCATCAGGGCCCAGGGATGCGAAATATTTATTTAGCCCGTCCTTGTATTCGAAAAGCATTACCTGGAAGGCATGGCCGGCTGTGCCCGGGGCAGAGACCTGGTTAATCTCTATAATTTCGGCACCCTTACTTTTCATAAACTCCACAGCATGTGCCATCAGACTGTCCACTTTAAAATTACGCCCTGTTGCGCCTTTAAAAAAGCCGATTCTTTTTCCCTGCAAACCTTCTTCATTGAGAAATTGGGTATAGTCGGTATGGTAATTTCCTTCGCTCAGAAGACTCAGCTCATCTTTTGGGTCAACGCCAGTAAGTGCACCCAGTGCAATGGCTGCATCTCTAACCGTACGGGTCATGGGGCCGGCAATATCAAGGGAGTGAGCTATGGGAATTATGCCACTGCGGCTCACTAATCCTATGGTGGGTTTTACCCCCACAATTCCGCTGGCGTGCGATGGACAAACGATGGAGCCATTGGTTTCTGTTCCTATACCAAGCATGGTAAGGCTTGCGGCAACAGCAACGGCAGAACCGGAGCTGGAGCCGCAGGGGTTGCGATCAAGAACATAGGGGTTGCGGGTTTGTCCGCCAATACCACTCCAGCCACTGCTGGAAAGTTCTCCGCGAAAGTTGGCCCATTCACTAAGGTTCGCTTTGCCGATGATTACAGCACCTGCTTCACGGAGCTTTTGTGCCACGAAGCTGTCGTGCAGCGGAAAGGAATTTTCCAGGGCCCTTGAGCCAGCGGTGGTGGGCATTTTATCGTGAGTGTCGATGTTGTCTTTCAGCACCACGGGAATTCCGTGTAATGGTCCGCGCAGATTTCCTGCACTGAGCTCTTTATCCAGCTCACGGGCTATGACCAGGGCATCGGGGTTGAGGGTGATAATGCTGTTGAGCCCAGGCCCATTGTGGTCGATAGCCTCAATACGGTTAAGAAAAGATTGAACCACTTCGGCCACCGTATAACTTCCTTCAAGGTATCCCTTTTGTATGTGCGAGATTTCACTTTCAAAAAACGGGAATTCTTCAGTGCCTGCCAGTTCTTTACTGTCGGGTATTGGCTGACAGGAGAATAAAAAAAGCCCTGCTAAAAGTGCCACAAGTAATAACCATTGCTTATGCATTAATGGGTTTAAGATGCTCTTCATGTTGTTTTGTTTTTTGAAGGTGAAATGGATTTGGGTATTCCTTTGTGTTTATTTTGTGTAGTCTCTTTTTCCAAAAAGCAGACTTCCCACCCTTACCATGGTGCTCCCTTCAGCTATGGCAATGGTGTAATCATCCGACATGCCCATGGAGCGCTCGCGGAAATCAGGGTCCTGGCTGAAATATTTTTCTTTAATGGTGCCAAAGAATCCATGTAACTGGCGGAATTCTCTTTTTATTTGTTCTGTATCTTCGGTAAAAGTAGCCATGCACATGAGGCCTGTAATGCGAATATTTTGCATTTGTGCGTATTCTTTACTTTCCAGAATTTCACAGACTTCCTGCATATCGAGGCCGAATTTGGTGTCTTCCTCGGCAATATGCATCTGCAGAAGACAATCAATAGTGCGATGGTTCTTTTTGGCCTCCTTGTTAACAGTCTTCAGCAATTTGAAGCTATCCACCGAGTGAATCAGTGAAACAAAAGGGGCGATGTATTTAACCTTGTTGGACTGCAAATGCCCTATCATATGCCATTTAATATCTTTGGGGAGCTCCTCATACTTGGGCACCAGTTCCTGGGCTTTGCTTTCCCCGAAAATACGATGTCCGCAATTATAGAGTTCCATGATTTCTTCCGCAGATTTTGTCTTGCTTACGGCAACCAGTTTTACATCTGCGGGGATGGTCTTTTTGATATGTTCGAAGTTTTCTGCTATATGTGCCATAATATCTATTCTTTTCTTATGCAAAGATAATGAACGTTGCTTAAATACTACAGGATGATTGAGAATAAGGTTGAGGTTGGGGTTAAGGCTGAGGCTGAGCGGAGCGAAGTCCCGAGAGCAAAGCGATTCGGGATTGAGGCTAAGGCTGAGGTTGAGGGATAAGCTTGGGTCACTTAAAAACTATTTAAAATTAAGTATGTGCTAAAATCAGTCATATGTTTATCTTTGCAGCATGCAAGAAATGATACTGATACTGGATTTCGGCTCTCAATACACACAATTGATAGCCAGGAGGGTAAGGGAGTTGAACGTGTACTGTGAAATTCATCCTTACCATCATATTCCCGAGTCAATGGAGGGAGTAAAAGGTGTAATATTATCGGGCAGTCCTTTTAGTGTGCGCGATCCCAAATCGCCACAAATTGACCTTGAGAGGTTTTACGGCAAGTTGCCGTTGCTGGGGGTTTGTTATGGGGCACAGTACATTGCACTTAAAAAGGGAGGTGAAGTAGTAGCCTCCTCAACCCGTGAATACGGACGTGCCAACCTGGCATTTGTTGACAGGAATGAGCCCTTGCTCGACGGGGTAGACGACAACTCGCAGGTATGGATGTCGCATGCCGATACCATTACACGCATACCGGATTATTTCAGGCTGATTGCCAGTTCGCACGATGTGCCGGCTGCAGCCTTTAAAGATACTGCTACAAATACTTTCGGATTACAGTTTCATCCTGAGGTTTATCATTCTACTGACGGACTGGCCCTGCTGAAAAATTTCGTGGTAGATGTATGCAAATGCCCCCAAAGCTGGACTCCAGAATCTTTTGTTTCTTCAACGGTAAACTCCCTCAAACAGCAACTGGGCAACGATAAGGTGGTGTTGGGCTTGTCGGGCGGTGTTGATTCCAGCGTGGCGGGTGTGTTACTGCACCAGGCCATAGGAAAACAACTGCATTGTATTTTTGTGGACAATGGATTACTGCGGAAGAATGAATTTGAAGATGTACTGGCTTCCTACGAACATATGGGGCTGAATGTAAAGGGTGTAAGGGCTGCAGACCGCTTCCTGGATGCCTTGAAAGGAGTAAGCGAACCCGAGGCCAAAAGAAAGATAATAGGCAGGGTGTTTATCGAAGTTTTTGACGATGAAGCCCATAAAATACAGGATGTCAAGTGGCTGGCGCAAGGCACCATCTATCCTGATGTTATTGAATCGGTATCGGTAAACGGACCTTCAGCCACCATTAAATCACATCATAATGTGGGTGGCCTTCCTGACTTTATGAAGCTGAAAGTGGTTGAGCCCCTTAACAGCCTGTTTAAAGACGAAGTACGCAGGGTAGGCTCAAGCCTGGGAATTAATCCCAATCTGCTCAACCGTCACCCGTTTCCAGGTCCCGGCCTGGGTATCCGTATTCTGGGTGATATTACAGCAGAAAAAGTACGAATTCTGCAGGAAGTGGATTATATTTACATAAAAGGATTGAAAGACTGGCACTTATACGAGAAGGTATGGCAGGCGGCTGCCATTTTGTTGCCGGTACAAAGCGTTGGAGTTATGGGCGATGAGCGTACCTACGAGAATGCAGTTTGTCTGCGTGCCGTGGGTTCTACCGACGGGATGACAGCCGACTGGTCGCATCTTCCTTACGACTTTCTTGCTAAGGTTTCCAACGATATTATCAACAAAGTAAGAGGGGTAAACCGTGTGGTGTATGACATCAGCTCCAAGCCCCCGGCAACCATTGAATGGGAATAATAATTTCCCTCATTTGCAATAAACAGGAGTTATTATCGTGATGTATCCGGATGCATTTTAAAAGAAAAAACATTGGAAGTGCCGGCATTCATTTAAATCACATTTATTCATTAAAGACCGGAAAAGTGTTAACGAATCGCATATTGTTAATTTTGGTTTTGGCAGTTACCGGCCTGTTTTCTGCTGTTCAGGCGCAGGAACCCGTGGGCGTGGTAAACCGCAGTACAACCATACAGCGGGTTGATGGCAAAGAGTATTTCTTTCATGCTGTTTTGCAGGGGCAGACCCTTTTCTCCATCGCCAGGGCCTATAATGTAACTGAGGAAGATATACGCAGAGAGAACCCGGAAATACGTGAACATGGCCTGCGTTATGATCAGCTTATTCGCATTCCCGTTAAGCAATACCAGGCAGAAAGGCAGGTAAGAGAGCAAGTGCAGGAAGAAACCACCTTTGTAAGTCACCAGGTAAGAAGAAGAGAAACTCTGTATGGGATTTCCAGAACCTACGACGTGAGTATGGAGGAAATTCTGGAGTACAACCCTGATGCCCGTCAGGGGTTAAGACCCAATATGGAATTGCGTATCCCCAGGAAAACCGAATCGGTGGTTAATTATCTCGAATATGCGGTACCTCCCGGGCAAACACTGTTTTCCATTTCCAGGGAGTTCAATGTTTCCATCGAAGAACTGGAGAAGTTTAACCCCGAACTGGAAGATGGCCTGAAAGCCGGGCAACGACTTAAGATTCCCCTTGGCGGCAAGGCAGTTCAGCAACCTCCGTTCCTGCAGGAAAAAATAGAGGAAGAGTCAAGACCGGGTGTTGTATATGAAGCCCTTGAGGTTGACCCTTATTGTCATGAGCCATCCCACAAAAGCCATTACAATGTGGCTTTGATGATACCACTTTATCTTGAGCAACTAACAACAAATGAGCAAGAGGAGGCCGGGAATCCGCTTTCCAACCCCCGTCACCCCGCATTTACTTACATGGAGTATTATCAGGGATTGAAACTTGCCGTGGATTCAGCCAGAGCAATGGGTATTGATATCAGATTGAGTGTATATGATGTGTGCAATACCCCGGTTAAAGCCAGAACCGTATTGCGTAGACCTGAAGTACAGCAGATGGATCTGATTATCGGGCCGTTTCACACCAATACATTCGAGATTGTGGCCGAATTTGCCCGTTCACGCAAAATCCCCATTATTTCTCCGCTGCACTGGGAAGATAATAACATGGTGGCACGATTCCCCAATATGTTTCAGGCCACACCTTCTATGCAAACGCAGGTAAACGATATGGCGCTTTACGTGGCAGAAAACCACGCCGACGACAATATCATTCTTGTTCATAACAACCAGCCGGGAGTTATTGACCTTATCAGGGGTTATAAGAATACGCTCAATACTGAGTTGAACTACCAGCAGTATTACCGCGACAGTGTTAATCTTGCAAGGATTGATGGCTATTTTTTCAACGGGGTTTACGTGGGTGAACGGCTAACTAATGTTTACGTGTTGAATGATAGTCTGATGCAGGTACGTCGGCATGATACCACAACCTCGCAGATGCAGAAATACCTGCAACGCGATAATATCACCGAGCTGGTGTATTCGCGCAACGGCATGGATTCTGTAAAATCCAGGTTGGACACTAATCGCAGAAATGTACTTGTTACGCTTATGGGGGGCGAAGCTATTATTCCGGACTATGCCCGCCAGCTAAACATGATTAGAGATACCTTTGACCTAACGGTTTTCGGGGTACCGCAATGGAGAGGATACAGGGCTATGGATTACCGTTACATGCAAAACATCCGCGTGCACCTTTTCAATGCCGATTTTATTGATTACGATAAAAAACATAATATTGATTTTGTGCGCCAGTTTCGCAAACAAAACCATGTTGAGCCGGGAACGCTGGCTTTCAGAGCCGTAAATACCGGTATGTTCTTCTTTAGCGCCCTGCATCAGTATGGCAGTGAGTTCTGGAAATGTACGAATCTTATCAATGAAACCCATACCGCCGACAGTCCTTTCTGGTTTCAAAAAAGCCGCGGAGAACAGGGTGGATGGGAGAACAAGTACGTGTATTTAATCCGGTATGAAAATTTCCGCATGCGAAATGTGAAAGAGTCAAAGCAACAACAGGCAGAAAGGCTCAATTAAGCTTAAGCTTTACAAAAAAAAACAGGGGAGAAACCATTAGTAATTTCTTCCCCGTTTTTTTATTTCACTGAATGACGTGCTATCTCATGTCTATAATGTCGATGTCTGAAGGAAACTCGTCTTTGTTGAAAACAAAAACTGCATCGCTGATATTGTGATTGGTGAGAACTTTGTCCAGAGAATAGGTGTAGGTGCCACCGTGGCGATCGTAGGCAATGGTATAAATAATCATATCGTCGGCAGCATCGATTGCTACACGGTATTTAAAAAACGACTGGGGCGTGGTGGGCACAAGGTCGATAATGTTTACGGTTTTGCCTTTGTGGGCTTCCTGGCGGATATATTTCCCCCTGTATTCATCCTCAAAGTTTTCCAGCAAAGCTGTAGGGGTAAGGCCACCTTCCATGTTTTCAACGTAGTTGATGTGAATTTCGTAAAGGTCGTCAAGGTAGTTCCAAACGGTTTCTCCATCCGAAATAAAAACATTATCGCCAACAATCATGCGGTACTTGTCGCCTTTAGCGAGCAGCTTCCCACTCATGCTTTCGCTGATGCCCATGGCTGAATTTTCCATTTCATAAGAAAACTCAATCTCCATGCTGGTGAAACTTTTAACTTTTTCACTGGCGCGGGTAAGCATTTCGGTTGCCATCTGCTCTGCCCTTGGTTCGTGTGCATTTTGTGCCGAAAGGGTGGCAGTGGTTAAAAATAAGAAACACAGGCTTATGGTTGTTAATTTGTTCATAGTAATAGGCTTAATTAGTTTTTAGTGGTTACTTCTCAAAATTTGTTCCAAAGTCATTTCATCCTTAATTTTCACTTCCCTGGCCTTGCTTCCTTCGAAGGGTCCAACAATGCCTGCCGCTTCGAGCTGGTCGATGATTCTGCCGGCGCGGTTGTAGCCCAGTTTTAGTTTTCTTTGCAGCAGGGAGGTTGATCCTTGCTGGGTGGCCACTATTACCCTGGCGGCATCTTCAAATAGTTCATCGCGTTCAGAAGGATCAAAGTCTTCCATGTCTCCACCTTCCTCATCTGCTACTTCAGGCAACATAAAGGCACTGGGATAGGCCCTCTGTGAACCGATAAATTCGGTGATTCTTTCTATCTCAGGGGTGTCGATAAAGGCACACTGCAAACGCAGCAGATCACTTCCGGTTGACAGCAGCATATCGCCCCGGCCAATGAGCTGGTCGGCGCCTCCTGTATCAAGGATGGTGCGGGAGTCGATTTTGGAGGTAACCCTGAATGCCATACGGGCCGGGAAGTTGGCTTTAATCATACCCGTGATAATGTTTACCGAGGGCCTTTGGGTGGCAATTATCAGGTGGATGCCCACCGCACGCGCCAGCTGAGCCAGGCGGGCAATGGGGAGTTCTATCTCTTTGCCTGCCGTCATTATAAGGTCGGCAAATTCGTCAATTATCAACACAATGTAGGGAAAAAACTGGTGCCCATCGTTGGGGTTAAGCCTGCGGCTGATAAATTTGGCATTGTATTCCTTGATGTTACGAACCTGAGCGCTTTTCAGCAAGTCATAACGATTATCCATTTCAATGCACAGCGAATTGAGGGTGCGTACTACCTTGCGCGTATCAGTAATAATAGCTTCTTCCGAGTCGGGCAGCTTGGCCAGGTAGTGTCTTTCAATTTTAGAGAACAAGTTCAGTTCCACCTTTTTGGGGTCAACCAGCACGAATTTCACGTAGGCCGGATGTTTTTTGTAAATGATGGATGCCAGGATGGCGTTCAGCCCAACTGATTTTCCCTGCCCGGTGGCACCAGCCATAAGCAGGTGGGGCATTTTGGTAAGGTCGGTGATATAGGTTTCGTTGGCAATGGTTTTTCCCAGGGCGATGGGCAGCTCAAAGCCCGAATTTTTAAATTTCTCACTACCCAGGATGCCCTTCATTGATACTATTTCGGGCTTGCTGTTGGGTACTTCAATGCCAATGGTGCCTCGCCCGGGGATAGGTGCAATAATCCGGATGCCCAGGGCCGAAAGGCTCAGCGCAATGTCGTCTTCCAGGTTGCGGATTTTGGAGATACGTACTCCGGCAGCCGGCACAATTTCGTAAAGGGTTACAGTAGGGCCGATAGTGGCTTTAATTTTGTCAATCTGGATGGAGTAATTCTTCAGGGTATCCAGGATTTTATTCTTGTTGGCTTCCAGTTCTTCCTTATCCACCCTGATGGTGCTGTTGCCATAATCGTCAAGAAGCTCCACGGGCGGGAACTTAAAGTTGGAAAGGTCAAGGGTGGGGTCATAATCGCCCAACTCTGCATGGGGGTCTGAGGCTGCCCCGGCTGATGGGTCGTCAATGGCCTGGTAGTTACTGTTGCTGATTTTGCTGTCGTCGGCAATCTCAATTTCCAGGTCGGGTACTTTTTCTGCATTCTCCGGGGTAGATGACGCCTGCGGTCCTTCGTTATCATTCTGTTCGGCAACATTGTATTCGAAAAAGCTGTCGTCGGTATCTTCCTGACTTCCCTTGTTTTTGATTTTTTCAATGATGGCCATTTCCGAATCCAGCTCACTTTCTTCTAAACTCATGGCGTCTTCCTCTGTTAACTCATCTTCAGCAAATTCGTCCTGCACTTGATTTGCTTCTTCATCATCCTGGGCTTTGTCTTCCGCGGGTACTCCCTTTTGCAGCAGTGCCATAAATGATTTGAAATGATAGGAATTTAGGTTAAATACCACGATAAGGAAACTTGCCATGGCAAAAAGAATAATCAGTCCGGCACCTACTTTGCCGAAAATGCCATTGAGCCATACGTTGCTCTGGTAGCCGAATGTTCCGCCCAACAACTCCCCGAACTCAGAAAAGGACTTCCCGTCGGAGGAGGTAAACAAATAAGCCAGAGCAACAGAAAACCAGACGAGAGAGAAGAAGCTGTAGCGTGTGGTTTTCCAAATGGGTAGCAGTGCAATTCGTGTGAGCAGCTTAAAGCCCAGCAGGAAAAAGATAAACGGAAATAAAAACGAAGCAATACCAAACCATTCCTTTATGAACAGGTAGCCTGTTATGGCACCCAGGCGTCCCATCATGTTCTGTGGCTGTATGGTGCTGTCGAGCAGCAACTCCATGTTGAATGATTTCTGGTCTGTTATGCTTTCATCCCATCGCCAGTTGCCCATGTAGGATGTAAAAGCCAGAAAAAGATAAATGGAAATGATAATAAGCAGCAGGCCGAATATTTTTCGCCACCTCTGATCTTTGAAAGAGGTGAAAAACTTTTTAAAAGTGATTTCATTCCCTTTTAAATCGTCTTTGGGTATTTTTTCTGCTGATGCTTTGGGTTTGAAGGTGTTCTTGGCGGCATTGCCGTTTTTCTTACGCATATGTTACCGGATTACTTTTCTAAACGCAAAATTAGCAAAACTATTGCAACCCCCGACTTTCAACTTCCTTGCTCACATTTAAAATGCTTATCTTTGCAAGGTTTTTTAAAACAGGGTTTTACTATGGGACGAATCATGGCTATCGATTATGGCCAGAAAAGGGTGGGGATTGCTGTTACCGACGAAAACAGGATTATTGCTACCGGCCTTACCACTTTGCACGTGAAAGATGTAATTGCCTTTCTAAAGGAGTATCTCGCACGCGAAAAGGTGGATTGTATCGTGATAGGAGAACCCCGCGACATGAAAAACCAGGCCTCCGACGCCTCCCGGTTTATTGAGCCTTTTGTAAAGCATATCAGGAAACAATTCCCTCACACTGTTGTTGACAGGATGGATGAACGCTTTACCTCTCAAATGGCCTTTCAAACCATGATTGACGCAGGGCTGGGCAAAAAGAAAAGACAGAATAAAGAGCTGGTTGACACTATCAGTGCTACCCTTATCCTGCAATCGTATATGCAGTTGAAAGCCCATCAGAACTCTCAAAAATAAAAAAGATTTATTGTTACATTATTTTAAGATGATATTACCAATTGTAGGATATGGAAGCCCGGTGCTTAAACAAAAAGCCGGCGATATTGATGCCAGCTACCCCGGGTTGACAGAATTAATTGACAATATGTGGGAAACCATGTATAATGCCGCTGGTGTAGGCCTGGCAGCGCCACAGATTGGCAAGCCCATAAGGCTTTTTGTAATTGATGCAAGCCCGTTTGAGGAGGAGCAGAAAGACTTGAAGGACTTTAAAAAGGTTTTTATCAATGCCCAAATTATTGAAGAGAAAGGGGAGGAGTGGTTTTTTAATGAAGGGTGTCTCAGCTTTCCTGACCTGCGCGAAGATGTGGCACGCAAGCCCATTATTCGCATCAGGTATGAAGACGAAAACTTCCAGACTCACGAAACTGTATTTGGTGGGCTCGCAGCCCGCATTATTCAGCACGAATATGATCACATTGAAGGGATTGTATTTGTAGACCGCATTTCGCCGCTGAAACGCAGGCTCATCAAAAGCAAACTTAATAACATCGTGAAGGGTGCGGTAAATCCTACGTATAAAATGAAATTTGCCCAGCGCAAATGATGCAAATTACACCCGTCTTTAAGGGGAATCCTGTTTCTGATATGCAATATTATACCCACACTTTATCCAATGGAATAAGGTTGGTACACAAGCCCGTTGATAGTCTGGTAGCCCATTGCGGACTTACCATCAACGCCGGCTCACGCGACGAACTCCCTGCTGAGCAGGGGCTGGCTCACTTTATTGAACACCTTATTTTTAAAGGAACCCAAAAAAGGAAAGCCTATCATATTCTCAGTCACATGGAAAATGTGGGTGGGGAAATCAATGCCTACACCGGCAAGGAAGACACTTGTGTTTATGCATCCTTTATGCATACCCACTATGGGCGTTGTATGGATTTGATTTCCGATATCGTTTTCCACTCTGTTTTTCCGGAAAAGGAGATAATCAAGGAGAAAGATGTGGTAATTGATGAAATCAATTCCTATAAAGATAGTCCGGGTGAGCAGATTTTTGATGACTTCGACAATCTCGTATACCGCGATCACCCTCTGGGGGCAAACATCCTGGGCACACCCCGGCATTTGAAAAAATTTAACCGCAACCATATTTTCGAATTTATCCAGAGAAACTATGCTACCGATGAAATGGTAATCTCTTCGGTGGGCAGGATTGATTTTCGCAAGTTGGTACGAATGGCCGAGCGATACTTTGGTGTGTTTCCTGCCAGCTCAAGGCAAACCCCCCGCAAACGTTTTACCGACTATGCCGCACAGGACAAGATTGTAAAGCGTCGTAATCATCAGGTGCACTGCATGTTGGGCAATGAGTCTTTTGGTGTTAGCCACCAGAATAAAACGGCAATGATATTGCTTAACAATATCCTGGGTGGCCCCGGGCTTAACTCCAGGCTCAACATGGCGGTGCGAGAAAAGCATGGACTGTGCTATAATATTGAAAGCCACTATCAGCCCTATTCCGATACAGGCTTGTTTTGTGTGTATCTGGGTACAGATCACCTCTTTATTGATAAGGCCGTGGCGCTGGTGCTGCGGGAACTGACATTGCTAAGAGAGAAGACCCTGGGCAGCCTGCAGCTCAAAAGAGCCAAGCAACAGCTGCAGGGACAGGTGGCCATTTCTTTTGAGTCCAATGTTAACGAGATGCTGTCGCTGGGCAAAAGCGTTTTGCTTTACAATAAAATTGATACCCTGGAGCAGATATACGAGAAGATTGAAATTGTATCTGCAGCGGAGTTAAGGGAAGTGGCTATGGAGGTATTCGACCCTGATAAACTTAGCCTGCTTATGTATAAACCCAGGTAAGCCGGATACCTTATTTCCCTTTCTG
>SLOR01000192.1 GCA_007132395.1 Bacteroidales bacterium | reverse complement strand
TATTGAAAACACGCCAAAGATAATAATTAATTATGCTTGTAAAACTTACGAAGGTTACATTGCAGCAGCAGATGCGGCTTGGTTATTAGCGCAGCTGTGCAAACAATTCGGGATTTGACTTGTTTGTGAAATTTAACAGAAATTTATTTGGCAATGATATTTTATTCGTATTTTAGACTAAGAAACGTTTTGTTTGTGGGTTAAAAATACCTTTTTTTCGAAATTCAAAATTAAAACCAATATATGCTTAACCTTTAAAACCCAAAACCAACATTTATGGAAAACAATTTAATCTACTTTGTTCCCGCCATAGGAGTGGCGGCGATTATTTTTACATTATATAAAAGCTCCTGGATAAATAAGCAGCCCCGCGGGAGCGATAAGATGATCAAGATTTCGAATTTTATTTATGAAGGTGCCATGGCTTTTATCAAAGCGGAGTATAAAATCCTGGCCATTTTTGTGGTATCTGTTGCCTTATTGCTGGGCTTTACCACAGGCACCGAAAACTCTCACCCCCTGGTAGCTTTTTCATTTGTTGCCGGGGCTTTTTGTTCGGGCTTGGCTGGTTTTATAGGCCTTCGCGTAGCCACCCGTGCCAACGTGCGCACCACCAATGCTGCCCGCACCAGTCTCAATCAGGCCCTGAAAGTGGCCTTCACAGGAGGTAGCGTGATGGGGCTTAGCGTGGTAGGTCTGGGCATCCTGGGACTTAGTCTCCTGTTTATCCTGTATGCTAACCTTTTTGGTGTGGAAAGTTTTGACAGCCTTAATAAAGTACTTTCCATCGTAACAGGCTTTTCCTTTGGTGCTTCCTCCATCGCTTTGTTCAGCCGTGTAGGAGGGGGTATTTTTACCAAAGCTGCCGACGTGGGTGCCGACCTGGTGGGAAAGGTCGAATCAGGTATCCCTGAGGACCATCCCCTTAACCCGGCCACTGTTGCCGATAATGTGGGCGACAATGTGGGTGACGTTGCCGGTATGGGTGCCGACCTTTTTGAATCGTATGTGGGCTCTATTATTGCTGCCATGGTTTTGGGTGCTGCCTTTATGGTGAGCCCACAATTTATTGACAATTTTGGGGGGCTATCGCCCGTCTTACTTCCCCTGTTTCTGGCTGGTGCCGGAATTTTTACTTCTATCATCGGGACCCTTTTTGTTAGGGTAAAAGAAGGAGGAAACCCCCAAACCGCCCTGAATGTGGGTGAGCTGGTGGCTTCCGGTATCATGATTGTTTTGTCTTACTTCATTATTACCTGGATGCTTCCGCAAAGCTGGGTTTTTACCGATCCGCTATATACCACTGCTGATGGTGAGCCCCTTGTGCGTGAAATTACCTCTTTAAATATATTCCTGGCCTCTGTTATAGGCCTTGTAGCAGGCCTTATAATCGGCTATTCAACCGAGTACTTTACCGGGGTTGATTACTTGCCCGTAAGAATCATTGCCAATCAGTCTACTTCCGGTTCTGCTACCAATATAATTTCAGGACTGGGTATTGGCATGCTTTCTACCATTATTCCCATCCTTACCATAGCCATCACCATCGTACTTGTGTTTCATCTGAGTGGGTTGTATGGTATTGCCATTGCTGCCGTGGGTATGCTTTCCAACCTGGGAATTCAGCTATCGGTAGATGCTTACGGTCCCATTTCCGATAATGCCGGGGGTATTGCCGAAATGTCGGAGCTACCCGAAGAAGTGCGCGAAAAAACTGACAAGCTGGATGCTGTGGGTAATACCACCGCCGCCATCGGAAAAGGTTTTGCCATTGGTTCTGCTGCTCTTACTGCTCTGGCACTCTTTGGTGCTTATATGACAGCCGCCAATATTACGTCTATCGATGTTTCCAAGTCAACGGTAATTGCCGCAGTATTTCTGGGGGCTTTAATGCCGTATGTGTTCTCAGCCCTTACCATCAAGGCCGTTAGCGATGCTGCGCAATCAATGATTGAAGAGGTGCGCAGGCAGTTCAACACCATCGAACCACTTAAAAAAGCCCTGGAGGTGATGAAGCGTAACAGCGAACAGGGAACCCATCAGAGCATGTATAATGAGAAAGACAGAAAGATTATGGAGGAAGCCGAAGGCACGCCCGAATACGGAAAATGTGTTACTATCTCTACGCAGGCTGCACTGCGCCGGATGGTATTGCCGGGTGTGATTGCCGTGTCGGTTCCGGTTATTGTGGGATTAAGCATGGGTGCCGAAGCATTGGGAGGTTTGCTGGCAGGTGTTACCGTTTCAGGCGTACTGCTGGCCATACTGCAATCTAATGCCGGTGGTTCATGGGATAATGCCAAGAAACTCATTGAGAAGGGAATTATCTACAACGGTGAAAAATACGGCAAAGGTTCCGAAGCCCACAAGGCATCAGTGGTAGGCGACACTGTGGGTGATCCCCTGAAAGATACATCAGGACCTTCATTGAATATTTTGCTCAAACTGGTTTCTATCGTGGCACTGGTACTGGCGGGTTCTGCGTTTTAAGAGTCGTAGCTGATTAATTAATAAAACTGCCTGTGCAAAATTGTTGTGCAGGCAGTTTTGCAATTTTCTTTGTACATTGTACTCATTGTAATGTGATAACCGGGAAACTTTTGCATCACACCCAATATTACCCCACAAGTATGCTCAGCAACCAGCAATTTTATCTGCAGGCAGACACTGAGATTGGAGGTAATGATGCTGGCCTTTACGATGCTAAAGCACTTAAGGATGATTTCGGGCTGAATTGGTATGATTACGGGGCGAGGTTTTATGATGCGCAGATTGGGAGGTGGCATAGTGTGGACTCCTTGATGAAGAATGGTTAACTTCATTAGCTTCCGAAAGGATAATGATTAAAAGAGATTCAATAAAAATGAGAAAAAGACAGCGTTTTAATGATGTTTTAAAGCAAATCGGTGAAACGAGATTAACTAAAAATAAAAGAATGAGTTCAATAATTCTTGTGTTCTGGTATATGTTTATTGCAGTTATGTTTTTCTTAATGTATCAGATTTTTAGTTAATACCATGTTGGCATTATTCAATGCAGATTTATTGCCGGATTTTTTGAAAGACAATATCTTCCTGCGCTAGTTTGGTAAGGTTTAAACGATAAGACATTCCAGCCCAAAAACTTTTTACAACCTTTTTCTCGACGCTTATATACTCGCCTTTTTTTACTGCTCCCGGCTTTCCTCAATCTTAGCGACGATTAAAAAGTCCTGAAATAGCCTTTACCCCGATTATCATCAGGCTATTGAAGTACCTTCTAAGTCATTCCATTTTCCACAACCCCCATCTTTGCTAAAAAAAAACGGTTGCCCCTGAACCAACAGAGACAACCGTTTGTATTGAAATCAGAAAAGCTTATTTCACACGAATCATTTGTGTGGCAGTATGGTTTTCTGTAAGTACCCGAATGATAAACATACCCTGGGGCAGATTTTCCACGGAAATATCAAAACTTTCGCCTGCATTGATATTGTTGAGCTCTGAAGCAGAAACCTGACGTCCCTGCAGGTCGAAGATGGCAATGCTTCCTCTTTCCACATCCTGGCTCAGGCTGATATACAGCTTGTCTGATGCAGGGTTGGGGAAGGCTGTCATTGCAAACTCTTCCACAGAGGCTTCTCCGAGGAGTGCGTCGATAGAATGGGCTGTTTGTCCTGCCACAACGCCTGTTACGGCAACATCATCAATGCTCCAGCTTCTGCTATTTCTTACAGAACCACCACCACCATAATTCAGTCTCCACATAAACCTGACATTGGGCTGGCCTGCCACTGTAGCAAGATTTTGATTGAATATTGCAGGATTGGCAGTAGAGGAATTCCAGGTCTGGATTAATGCCCAGCTATTACCATTGTCGATACTGTAATACAGTTCGGCAATACTGCGATCGTGCACATAACGATGCTTAAACTCAAGGTTAATTCCAGAATAAGCACTGAAATCAAAGGGAGGAGAAATCAAATCGGCCACCTGGGTTTGGTTGCCCTGGTAGAAGAAGTAAGCATAATTACCGGTTGTGCCGCTCAGGCCACCAGACAGGGTGCCTACCTGCCATGAGGTACTGCCGGCCACTACTTCTGCATTCCAGCATTCCGGAACGAAAGCGGATGCATTGAAATCCTGCAGATAGGGCAGTGAGGTAACCAGGCATGGGTCGTCGGGAATTACTACAAAGCTGGCATGAATGGTTTGGTCGGCCTGTACATTGTTGAAGGTGTAACTGTTTACTGCTCCTGCACTGGCACCATTTACCAGCACGTTATCAATCATATAACCTGCATCAGCTGCAATGCTGAAAGTCTGATTGTCGCCCTGTAATACGGTTACAGTTCCGGAGGGAGTAATGGTTCCACCTGTTCCGGCTGAGGCGGTTATTGTATAATAAACTGCTGGCACTTCCTCAAAAGCAGCATGTATGGTATGGTCGGCTGTTACATTGTTGAAAGTATAGCTGCTTACTGCACCCACACTTGCACCATCCACCAGTACATCGGCTATTGTGTAGCCTTGATCAGCTGAGATTGTGAAGCTTTGACTGCTTCCTTCATTAACCGTAATGGTACCGCTGGGAGAAATGCTGCCCCCGCTTGCTGCTGTGGCAGTAATGCTGTAAGATACTACCTGAACTTCTTCAAATGCAGCACTTATGGTGTGGTTGGCGCTTACATTGTTGAAAGTGTAGCTGCTTAAGGCACCCACACTTGTTCCATCCACCAAAACATCGGCGATTTCGAAACCGCTGTCAGGAGTAATGGTAAATGACTGGTTGTTGCCTTCCGCAACAGTAATATTGCCAGCCGGGTTGATAGCACCACCCGCACCTGCTGTTGCATGAATGGTGTACATAGTGCCTGCAGTGGCTCCGGTAATGCTGATATCATCCACACTCCAGCTTCTTCT
>SLOR01000312.1 GCA_007132395.1 Bacteroidales bacterium | reverse complement strand
GGAGCATATGCAAGCTTCATTCTGTAGTTTTTCACCGGAAAGTTGTGTTTTTAGGGGCCAGCAAGATGTGAAAATGTTATAAATTGCTGAATAAAATTGTGATTACTTAAAATACCTCGTACCTTTATAGTTAATAAGCTTTATTTTTATATTACCTGCCTCCGAGGTGCCTAATACCTCTCTTGCCATGAACACATCCATAACTTTTCTTAAAAAGGATTTTACCTTTAAAAAAACGCTTAATCAGCGTGTGAGCGCCTATTTCAAAGAAAACAGACTGTCTCCCAATCATAACCCTGCCATGGTAGTAAAAACTGTGGTGATGCTTGCTTTATTTCTTGCACCTTTTGTATTGATTCTCACCAACCTTTTCCCTTTTTGGGCAAATCTGCTGTTTTATTTTGTGATGGGAGTGGGTGTTGCAGGAGTGGGCATGTCGGTAATGCACGATGGTAATCATGCCGGGTACTCTGCCAATCAGAAGATAAATAGACTCATGGGACTTTCTATGAATTTGATTGGTGCCGATGCGTATAACTGGAAAATCAAGCATAATAAGCTACATCATGTTTTTACCAATATTTACGGCAAGGATGAAGATATCAACAGCCGGGTGATATTGCGTTTTGCTTTTGCGGCTCCTTTGAAATGGTATCATAGATATCAACACATTTATGCATGGTTTTTTTATGCACTGATGAGTCTTTCCATGGTTTTTGGAGATATCTCCAAACGCATCAGTTACAGGAAAAGGGGCGTTACCAATATTTCGCCAAAGGCTTTTCGTCGTTCTATGGCATGGCTGGTAGTTTCCAAGGTATTATATTTTGCCTTTATATTTGGGTTGCCCTTCTTCTTTACTTCCATGTATTGGTGGCAGATTCTGTTAGGTTTTATGGTAATGCATATTGCTACCGGTACCATACTGAGCCTGGTATTTCAAATGGCCCATGTAGTGGAAGGACCCCAGCAGGCAAGACCTGATGAGAAGGGTGTTATTGATGATTCTCTGATTGTGCATCAGCTCAGGTCGACTGCCGATTTTTCTCGTAACAACCCCATTCTTTCATGGTTTGTGGGGGGGCTGAACTTCCAGGTGGAGCATCATCTTTTTCCCCGCATGTGCCATGTGCACTATCCTGCCATTTCAAAAATTGTTGAAACCACAACCCGGGAGTTTAACCTTCCCTATTATGTTAACGACAACTTTGGCCGGGCTTTCCTCTCGCATTACCGCACCCTGAAAAAACTGGGCAGGGTTAAGTACCCATAAATCCCCGTCCGGGAATGTTTTCTACGTTTTCCTTCTCTCTTTTAATGGTCTGTATACGTTTGCCGCTTTGGAAGCTATAACTCATTTTGAACCATACGGGGAATGCTGACATTTGTATGGTTCCTTCGGATTGCATATGAAAGTTTTGCCCGGGGGTGGTTTCTCCATGAAAAATAAAGTTGCGACTGAAAGGGATTCCTGAAGTAATACCCAGCATCAAACCATTGGAAAAATTTTTGTCAAACGAAACGAAATACAGGGCATCGCTGTAGGTTGTGGATTGCAGATGGGGCATGCGACCGTTGTATTGCATCAGGAACGACATGGACATGTTATGGGGCAAGGATGCCATGGCCGATAATCCGGCATCCCACGCGGTACCCTTAAAGGCGTTTACCCCTTTGGAACGGTAATACTCCCCGGGCTGGGTTTGTACTTCGAAAAACCGGAAGTAGGGATTCAGGGCAATGGCTTTGCTGATGCGCAATGCACCTGCCAGGCGAAGGCCGTACATCTCCATATTTCCCATGTTGTGTATGGTGGATTCGAAAATATTGTTGCCGTTAACCAGGGTGAGGGCATGGATGGCATTGGAGGAATTACGGTAAAACAATTGTCCTGACAGGAAATTTTCGCCCAGGCGAGTGGCGTATTCGACTGCCAGAAAATCACGGTATTCGGGTTTGAGGCCGGGGTTTCCGGTGCGGGAAGAGAAAGGATCGTCAGTCCAGGTTGCCGGGTTGAGTTGGAACAGACCCGGGCGGTGCACCGAGCGCTGGTAAGAAAGGCGGATACTGCGCGTTGTATGAAACCTGTACTGGAAATTTACCTGTGGCAGGTAGTCAAGCGCATTGTAGGAAAAACCTTCTTGCAGACCCGAATTGGATTTTTCAACCCTCAGGCCTGTTTCTGCCGATATTCGGGTGCCGTTATATGAGGTTTTGGCATATGCCGCGTGGGTGTTTTCGTGATAAATAAACAAGGGGTGCAACGCATCTGAAATGCTTTTCCATGAACTTCTTACACCCGTTTGCATGGTTATGTTTGAAGCAAGAGGAGTGGAAAAATCGGCTCTTGCGAAGAAATCGTCCTGTACAGGGTGCCGGCTGCTAAGCAGTTCGCCGGGAAACACATCCGATGCTTCCTGCTGTGTATAGGCCGTTGCACTTTGGGAAGAAAGCCTGTAGTGGCTGATGTCAAGGCTTAGTTCGCTGCCGGGCTGAAAAGTGTGCTGGTAATACAGGGAGGAGAAAATCCGGTGGTTGTTGTCAGTATCTTCTTTTAGTGCACTCCAGTATTGTACCGGCTGGTTGTTCTGATTGGCCAGCAAAAATACACTGCCATCGCGCTTTTGCGACCAGGGATTGTAAAAACCGTAAAAGTTAAGGCTGGATTTTTCGCTTGCAAAAAAGTCAATACCATAATTAAACCTGTGCGACCAGTCTTTTTGCTCCAGAAGCTGATGACTTGTGATTTCTGAAAAATTTTCTTCATTATTAAAACTGCGATGACTTTCCTCTGTAATTTTCAAACGGCTGATTTCGCCATTGTATGAGGTGTGAAAATTAAACCTTTTGAGCCCGTATTGCAGGTTATAGGAGGGGAAAAGGTAGGTTTCCGTTTTCACTGTGGGGATGTCGGCATAGATATGTCCGCTGAAGCCTCTTTCTCTTTCCTTAAGGATGATGTTGATAACACCTCCTGCGCGTGATTCGTGTTCTGCCCCTGCGGTATTCATAATTTCAATTCTGTCGATATTGCCGGGTTTAATTTGTCGCAGATAGCTCAGGTCTCTTTCTCTGCCGTTTACCTGCACCACCACATTGCTATTGCCTTCCAGACTAAGATTTTGCATAAAATCTATCTGTACACCAGGCAGGTATTTTATGGCATCTGCACCCGTGTGTGAGACTTCTGTGATTCGGGCATTCATAAAAAAGGTGGTTTTGTTATTTTCCACACGGGCCTGAATTCTTTCACCCATCACCACAAATTCATGCATTTCCACAACTCCCGGACGCAAAAATATCTGCATTGTATCCTTAAGTTCTTCTGAAACGATTAATGTATCTGTATATCCTACCGAACTGATTCGGAGGTAGTAGCTGCCCTGTTGCAAGGTATGGCTGAGCTGAAACTCGCCTTCAAAGTTACCGGTAGTACCAGCTATTAATAAGGAATCGGCCTTGTTAAATATGGCTATGGTTGCAAAGGGGATAACCTCTTCAGTGGTTACACACATTACCACTCCTTGTAATTTTAAAGTTTGCTGGGCCCGGGTGGCAGGGCTGAAAAGGGTGAGTAAAGAAAGAACTACCAAAAGGGTTCTGATTTGTGAAAGCATTTTCATGTTTTTTGTTTTTAAAATTTGCAAATGAACGACACTGCAAATTGACAAAACAAAACGCTGATAATCAAATTACTGGGATGCAAAGCAAGGATTTGTTCCCAACGGAAACCCATTGAAAGGAGTCTGTTATGAATGGTGTTTTTCTGGGATGGACGGCAATAGCTTAGCCGGGGAAGTGCTTTTCATAAACCTCTTCGAAGGCTTTGGCATTTTGTCTAGAAACGGGGATTTCTTCTGGGCATCCTTCCAGTTTTAGGCGGTAACCGGCAATATTGCCCTTTTTATATCTAACCCTGGTGATGTTTATGATGAAGGCGCGGTGAACTCTGAAAAACTTTGGTTGGTCAGATAGCTGCTCTTCAATACTGTTCATTGAGTTTCGGATGGTTTTTTTCTTAACAGATTTCTCATCTTGCAGGTGAAAAGCAATATAATTGCCTTCTGCTTCGGCATAGATGAATTGAGAAGGGAAGAAGCTTAGCTTCTCTTTTTTCAGCTGCGATTTAATAAATAGCTTTTCCTCTCCGGGATATAGTTCGGAATCCCTGCCGGTTTCGCCCGGGGTGTAGGTTTTGCCGAAAAGATATTTGGCATTGACCAAACTGAAAAACCCGAAAGGAATAATGCCCACAAGAAAAGCACGTTTTACCGAATCCAGCAGTGTGCTCAGGTTCCATCGGCTGGCAGGGGGTTCTACGAAAAAGGCAATGAAATATACCGCAATACCCATAAGTAACAAAATGAGAAAAATGGCCAGCAATTCTTTTAACAAATTCCAGTTTTCTTTTCCTGCAAAATACCCGGTTCTTTTCAGTAACAGGATTCCCATGGCCAGGATACCTGCCGAAACAATACTGTACACCAGCATGGTTGCTGCATACCCCATGTGCTGCCCTTCATGCGCTCCCACCGGCCGGTAAAGCAGGGTGAAGCTGATAGAGAACAGTGCAATAATTACAGCCCCGGCCCGGGGATGAGCAAGGATATAATTTTGGGGGTAGGGAGACTTAAACCAAAGGATTATCTTTTCATTCATTGTTAGTTGTATACTGAAATTGGCTCAAAAAGAGAGAGTGTACTCTTACGGTTTGTCTGATTTCTCCTCCATATTCAGCCAGTTGTGGATAATGATTTTCAGGTTTTCAGTTTTAATAAAGCAAATGATAAAGTGCAGAAATAATAAGCCCAGGAATATAAAAATCACAGGTTCAGTTTGTAACCACCTGTAAGCCGACAGAAGTATCAGAATAAGCCCATAAATAATAAAATTCCATTCCAGCGAT
>SLOR01000055.1 GCA_007132395.1 Bacteroidales bacterium | reverse complement strand
TTCATCCATTATCTTAATGGCTTCTCTGGCAGAAGAGGCACGTTGCAATGTTACAAGGATCAGGTTTCCGTAATCAAACACACCTTCGCCACCATGCAGTTCGGAGCGTCCGGTAAAGGTAGTTTCGGTAATGGCAACCTGCTTTTCGTTCATGTTTCCTACCACACGATAGGTGCGGGGTATCTGCGCGATTTTCCCCAGATAATCTTCGTCGCGAAAACCGTAGAGCTCAAGGGAGTCTCCTTCGGCATATTCCCCCCCCGCGTAATAGTGCAGGGGCTGGGCAAAGCCTGCCACATCATAGGTCCAGCTGGTCATTACACTGCCATCGGCACTGGCTCCGCGCGACACCAGTACATTGGTGCATGCGTGAACGGACGAAGGCCATAGACTCAGCGTCATAATCATTAGTAATAACAGAGAGGTAATTCTTGTTTTCTTCATACTTTGTTTTTTGATAAATTGGATGTAAATATATAATGTGTTGTTAACAGAATAAGCTTTCCCCACCGGTATATTTTCTTTTAAAAAGTCAACATCTTTGTTTTCTTGCGCCTACAAAAATAACATTTTGAGAGAATTACCGATGCGCAATCGCGCAGACAATAGGCTTTTGGCGCGTTTTTTCAGCACAACACGATAATTTGCACTACCGAAGCATGTTTTTTATCTGTAAAAAAAATTATTGTTTGTCCTGTATGGTGTTTATGCCAAAATTTCATTAGGTTTGTACAATAACCTATACAGCAAAACCACGAAATCATTTAAACTGTACCATGATAAAAGCAACCCTCTCCCTGGTTTTAGTTCTGTTGGTAATGGCAGGGTGCCAGTCAGGACCCCGGCAGGAATCCCAGGAGCCTGCTGAGGAAATTAATTCACGTGAAGTATTTCTTACCTCTTTGCATCAATTGTGTGACAAAACCCTGCAGGGAGAAGTAATTGCAGACCATTTTCAGCCTGCCGCTACCGGAGATCCTGTCAGTTTTTCATTTACAGCCTGCAAAGACCAGGAAATACGCATTAATACCGCACTTCCTATCGGAGAAGAATTTACCATCGTGCTTACACTGGTGGGCGAAGAACTTTTGCTGAAGCATGATATCCGCAATGCTGATTTTTCTCCCCATAACCTCACCATGTACGGCGGGTTTGCCCTGGAAGAAGATACCCACGAAACGATGTTGTTCCCTGTACATAATTTCGGCGGACAAATGTGGGAAGGCTATGAAGACTATTCCTGGAGAATTCGTTTTTCGCCAGACGATGCTCTTTTTGAATACACCGAAATGAAGGGTGAAGTAATTCAAAGACATTTCAGGGCAATTATAAAGAACTCTTAAATCCAAACACCTGATAAGCACATGTCGGATAAGGAAAAATACCATAAAACCAAAAAATTCCTGAAACTGCCACATATTCATGGTGGAAAGGAAGAGCTGCGCAAGTTTATCAAAGAAAATTTGGTGTACCCCGAAGAAGCGCTCAAAAACAGAACACAGGGAGATGTAATTATTAAGTACAAAATCTCAGACAAAGGCGAGGTGTATGACCCGGTAGTAGTAAAAGGAATCGGACATGGCTGCGACCAGGAAGCCTTACGCCTGGTAAAACTCATAGAGTACGACCCGGTAAAAAACCGCGGCATGAAGGTTACGGCACACAACAGAATAAAAATCCCTTTCAGGATACGCGCGGTAAAGTCGCAGAAAAAAATACAAATGGTTTACACCCCCAAGCCAAAGACCTCAGAGCAGAAAACAGAACCCCAAAAAGCCAAAGAGGAAAAAACAACCTACACTTACACAATCAGGTTATGATGTGTACCTTTGCAGGGTGATTTTTTTTGCTTGACAGCCCGGTTTTTCTCCGTAACTTCAACATAAGAAAAAACTTCCGCCCGTTTTCTCCGGCAAGCCTTAATCTTTTTAATACATGATGAACCCTGCAAATATTCGTATTACCAAAGAATTTCGTTTTGAATCGGCACACGCCCTGTGGGGCTACGATGGTGCCTGCCGCAATATTCACGGCCACAGTTACATGCTTTATGTAACCCTCATTGGCAAACCCATCAACGACAATACCAATCCCAAATTTGGGATGGTAATGGACTTTGGCGTGCTGAAGGCTATAGTAAATGAAGAAATCGTTGATCTTTTTGACCATGCTCTGATGATCAATAAAAACACCCCGCATCAGCAATGGGTTAAAAACGCAGAATTTGTTGGCAAAGTGCTGGAACTGGACTACCAGCCCACCTGCGAAAATATGGTTACGGATTTTGCACAGCGCCTGATTCCACGACTCCCAGAGGGCATAAGGCTTTTTAGTCTCAGGCTGCACGAAACTGCCACGGCCTATGCCGAGTGGTTTGCAGAGGACAATTGAGGTTAAGGTTACTCTATAACTAAATCCAGTTCTGCTGCGATTACTGCATCCCTATCGCCATAATCCACCACACCCAGAATGGAGTAATTTCCCGGACTAAGGTCTTCGGGCAAAGTGAAGTACATAATGCGGCTATGGCCTGGCAGGGTGGTAAAAGCCCTTGCCCGTTCACGCCGGCTCTCGCCCGTTCGCATATTGGTAAGTTCCAGGTAGGCTGCCACATCAATAATGGCATCGCCGGTATTTTCCACATGCAGTTTCACCTGTCTTTTACCGCTTTCGACCTTACCCGCATCTTCGAAACCCAGAATCCTGGCATTACGGTAGGTTACACTGGGGGGTGTTTGAAAAACGTGAATTACAAACTGGAAGGTGTGCATAATACCAAATCCCAAGGCATCCTCTCCCAACCCTGGAGGAACGGTTCTTTCCCGGGCAAGCCTTACCAGCACGGTAGACCAAACCACCCTTGCCGCTTCCGGTGAATCGGGAACCTGCAGAATGATATCCACATCGCGCGACTCACCTGTATTCAACTCAATCAATGATGGGCTGGCACTAAGCCAGTTGCTGGCCGAATGCACACTTTCACCCGGCTCCATCAATTCGGTCTTCCCTTCTGTACCGGGTGAGCCAAAGTCGGCAAAACTTACGGTAAATGATTGGGGCGTATCCGAAGTGTTGGTTACCGTTATACGACGGGTTTGCGCCTGCCCGGGTTCTGCATTAAAATAAACCCGTGACGGAGAAACTGCAGCACTTTGTGCCATCAGTCCATAGCCCGAAAACAGAAGTAATACTGCTGGAAATATTATTTTTATAATTCTCATGGTAATAAAAGTTATTGTTAGTTTAGTTTTCTCAATTTTTTCTCGCTCAGACAAAAACTACCACAGAAGGTTTTAATCCTCCGGATCTTCTCCGGGCCGCTGAATACGGATTTGCCTTCCCCTTTCCCGCACATTAAAATTAACGCGGATAGTTTCATGCTCATGCATAATTTCCACAGGAATATTATTCTGGAGCAGCTGAAAATCCGCTCCGAAAACATTTTCATTCACACTAATGTTGAAGCGCCCTTTGGGCAGGTACAGATGATATTGTCCGCTTTCTGAAGTAAGGGTGCTGAACTGCTGTCCCTCATCATCTGTAGCGGTAATTCGTATGGCACCCAGCGGGAAATACTCAGCCCGGGTAAACTGATCCCTTTCAAGGATGATACTACCCGACACCCTGGCCCCCCTGTCAATGGAAACATACAGGGTTTGCTCTCTGCTCACGATAACCTCCATGGTGCGCGACTCAAAGCGCGAACCTGCCGATGCAACCGGGGTAACCATCATCAGGTAATTGCCGGGCGGGATGTTGGAGAATAACACCTCTCCCCTGTGATTGGTGAGAGCTTCAAACACGCGGTTCCTGTCGGCCAGCACCACCTGGTCTTCAGCAATACTTTCCAACTGTTGCAAGCGTACCCATACATCTGCGATGCCCGGGTCGCCGCTCACGTAAGTTCCCGTACCACTGGCATCCCTGTAAACCTTCACCGTAAGGTCGAAATACTTCCGCCCTGAAACAGGGATGTTGAAGTCTTTGCGAATGCTGAAGCCAAATTCAAAGCGTGAGGAGGAATGGCTTCCGCCTTCCAGGCTTAAACCAGGCAGCCCACCTAAATCATCCCTTTGGGAAGAGAGAGCATAATAGCGGGCATATACCCCAAAACGCAGGCCGGCTTGAGGGAAATAAAAAATCTCCGGCCGGGCCGAAAGCATATTCTGCTGATTATAAGTGGCATAATTGTAAAGCATATTGAAGCGAAACAGCACACTATTGTCCACCATAGGCTGATCGAAATTAAAACCGGCACTGAAACGGTTGGTATTTTGTCGTGAGTCGGCAAATCGTCGCAGCTCGGCCGAATAATAGGGGCCGTAATAATACCTAAGGTTGAGCGAGTACTGAAAATATCCTATGACAGAACGTATGCGGGCCACAAAAAACGGGTCTAACTCCTCTTCCTCGGGCAAGAGGGTATATCCTGCGAAAACATTTGCCATAAAGCGAATGTCATGAAAATCTCTCAGGCGATATTCGGCCTCCATACCTGTGTTGTAATTCACAATCCAGGGGTCCTGAAAACGTTCGTGCAAAGGACTCAGGCTTACATCCGACACCTGCCCCCTGTAGTTATATCCCAGTCGGAAAAGCTCACGCTGGCGATAGGTTTCATATTGGCGCAGCTGCCCGCGGTAATAGTACTCGGGTTCGGAACTGTACCGGGAATAAGAACCGCTGAGGCTGTGGCGATTGTCGAAACGCCAGGCAGCCCTGGCATTCAGCTGTTGCGTCCCCCTCCTTGCCAGGTGGGTAGGATCAAAAGCAGCATAGCCGGCACTGTAGGATAGCCGGTTGAACGAACCATTGTAATTGATACGGTAGCCCAAGGCACTCAGAATGAAAACACTGTCGGGGTTCCAGTTGTGGGTTTGCTCACTTACAGAGGCTGCAATTCGGATATGCTGG
>SLOR01000220.1 GCA_007132395.1 Bacteroidales bacterium | reverse complement strand
GGAATCCCCGAATCCTTCAATGTATTAGTACATGAGCTCAGGGGACTGGGACTGGAAATAAAATTTGATTAATGCTTTTTATACTTCTGACAAGTCTTCTTAAGGCTTGTCAGAAGTTTTTCCAACAGAGCATCGCTCTTGTTATATTATATTGACCTACATTTTTCAACTATATCAACTTTCTTTCTATGGCTTTCAGAAAAGAATCCAATGTGAAAAGTAATTTTTCGCAGATAACCATCAGCCTTGCCTCTCCCGAATCGATCCTTGAAAGATCTCACGGTGAGGTTCTCAAGCCCGAAACCATCAATTATCGTACTTACAAGCCCGAACGTGACGGTTTGTTCTGCGAAAGGATTTTCGGCCCTGTAAAAGACTGGGAATGTCATTGTGGCAAATACAAGCGTATCCGCTACAAGGGCATTGTTTGCGACCGTTGCGGTGTTGAGGTTACCGAGAAAAAGGTAAGAAGAGAACGCATGGGACACATCAAACTGGTTGTGCCTGTTGCCCATATCTGGTTTTTCCGTTCTTTGCCCAATAAAATCGGTTATTTGTTGGGTTTACCCTCAAAAAAACTTGACCAGATTATTTATTACGAAAGATATGTAATTGTTAATGCCGGTGTAAAATCCGACGAGTATAATTACCTTGATTTCCTCACTGAAGAAGAATATTTCAATGTGCTTGAAACGCTTCCCAAGGACAACCAACTCCTGGAAGATGATGACCCCAATAAATTCATCGCCCGCATGGGAGCAGAAGCACTTAAAGACTTATTGATCCGCCTCGATTTGGATCAACTTTCTTATGACCTTCGTCACAAGGCCAACACCGAAACTTCTCAGCAGCGTAAAGCAGATGCTTTGAAGCGCCTGCAGGTTGTTGAGGCTTTCCGCGAGGCACAGTCACGCATAGACAACAAACCCGAGTGGATGATTGTGGACGTAGTTCCCGTTATTCCACCTGAACTAAGGCCCCTTGTGCCCCTGGATGGTGGTCGTTTTGCCACCAGTGACCTTAATGACCTGTACCGCAGGGTAATTATCCGCAACAACAGGTTGAAAAGATTGATTGAAATCAAAGCTCCCGATGTGATTTTGCGCAACGAAAAGCGTATGTTGCAGGAAGCTGTTGATTCATTATTTGATAACTCCCGCAAAACCAATGCGGTAAAAACAGAATCCAATCGTCCGCTGAAATCCTTGAGCGACAGCTTAAAAGGTAAGCAGGGCCGTTTCCGCCAGAACCTTCTGGGTAAAAGGGTTGACTACTCCGCACGTTCGGTGATTGTGGTAGGTCCTGAACTGAAACTGCATGAATGCGGTTTGCCCAAGGAAATGGCATCAGAACTCTTCAAGCCTTTCATTATAAGAAAAATGCTTGAGAGAGGTATTGTGAAAACCGTAAAGTCGGCCAAAAAAATCGTTGACCGCAAAGACCCCGTGGTATGGGATATTCTCGAAAATGTATTGAAAGGACACCCTGTATTGCTCAACCGTGCGCCCACCCTGCACCGTTTGGGTATTCAGGCATTCCAGCCCAAACTTATTGAAGGTAAAGCAATTCAGCTGCACCCGCTTGTATGTACGGCATTTAACGCCGACTTTGATGGTGACCAGATGGCTGTTCACGTGCCCCTGGGTAATGCTGCCATTCTGGAAGCCCAACTACTCATGCTTGCTTCACACAACATCCTGAACCCTGCCAATGGTGCTCCTATTGCCGTTCCTTCACAGGACATGGTGCTGGGTCTGTACTACATGACCAAGGCCAGGAAAGATACTCCTGAGTTTCCCATGAAAGGACAAGGACTTACTTTCTACGGACCCGAAGAGGTAATGATAGCTTACAACGAAAGGGCTATTAACCTGCATACCATTATTAAGGTAAAAGTGAAGTTAAAAGAAGGAGGCGAGCTGGTTGAGAAAATCGTTGAAACTACCACCGGACGTATACTTTTCAATGAAGTTGTACCCGAAGAATATGGCTTTATCAACGAATTGCTTACCAAAAAAGCACTGCGTGATATTATTGGCGGAATCATGAAAGTTACAGGTATCTCACGTACTTCTCAATTCCTTGATGATATTAAGGACCTTGGATTCTTTATGGCCTATAAAGGAGGTCTTTCCTTCAACCTGGGTGATATCCTTGTTCCTGAAGCCAAGAAAATTCTTATTGAAGAGGCAAATAGTCAGGTTGATGAGGTGCGCGGCAACTATAGCATGGGTTTCATTACCAACAATGAAAGGTACAACCAGATTATTGATATCTGGACGCACACCAATGCCAAACTTACCAAAGTACTTATCGACCAGACCACTTCCGATAATCAGGGCTTTAATCCCGTATTTATGATGCTTGACTCCGGTGCAAGGGGATCAAAAGAGCAGATTCGTCAGCTCTCGGGCATGAGGGGTTTGATGGCCAAGCCGCAGAAGTCTGGTGCCAAAGGGGGTGAGATTATCGAAAACCCCATTTTGTCCAACTTCAAGGAAGGGCTGTCGGTACTCGAGTACTTTATTTCAACCCACGGTGCCCGTAAAGGTCTTGCCGATACCGCTCTTAAAACTGCCGACGCCGGTTACCTTACCCGTAGGCTTGTGGATGTATCGCAGGATGTTATTATAACCGAAGATGACTGTGGTACTTTGCGTGGTCTTACTGCTACGGCACTTAAGAATAACGAAGAAACCGTTGAAAGTCTGTACGACAGAATTCTAGGGCGTACCGCCTTGCAGGATATCGTACACCCCACCACCGGCGAACGTATTGTTAATGCGGGTCAGGAGGTGACTGAAGAGATTGGTCAGCTAATAGAGGAGTCGCCCATTGAAGCGGCTGAAATCCGCTCGGTACTTACCTGTGAATCCAAAATGGGTGTATGTGCCAAATGTTACGGACGTAACCTTGCTACAGGCCGCATGGTTCAAACCGGGGAAGCTGTGGGTGTTATCGCTGCACAGTCCATCGGTGAGCCCGGTACGCAGCTTACCCTTCGTACATTCCACGTTGGGGGTACCGCAAGTAACATTGCTACCGCTTCTAAAATCAACGCCAAATATGGTGGAATTCTCGAAATTGATGAATTGAGGGCAGTGCCCTTTACCTCTGCCGAAGGCCGTAATTATTTCGTGGTTATCGGACGCTCTGCAGAGATGCGTATCATAGACAAGAATACCCGCATGGTACTTACCACCCAAAATATTCCTTATGGTGCCAACCTTTACATGGAGCACAATGCGGAAGTTCAGAGCGGTGACCTGATCTGTGAATGGGATCCTTACAACGCTGTTATCGTTTCTGAAGTAAGTGGTAAGATTGTTTTCAACAATATGATTGAAGGTACTACCTTCCGTACCGACTCTGATGAGCAAACCGGCTATTATGAAAAGGTAATTGTTGAAAGCAAGGATAAAACCCGTAACCCATCTATCAGTATTGTTAACGAAGACGGAGAAATCCTCAGAACTTACGATATGCCTGTGGGTGCTCACATCGTTATTAACGAGAACAAGGACATTATAACCGGTTCTACTATTGCCAAGATTCCCCGTGCCATTGGTAAATCCGGTGACATCACGGGTGGTCTGCCAAGGATTACAGAGCTCTTTGAAGCACGTAACCCCTCAGACCCCGCTGTTGTTTCTGAAATTGATGGTGTGGTATCTTTTGGTAAGAAAATCAAAAGAGGTAACCGTGAAGTTATTATCACATCTAAAACCGGAGATGAAAAACGTTATCTGGTGGCATTGTCAAAACAAATCCTGGCACAGGAAAACGACTTTGTGAAAGCCGGCACGCCTCTCTCTGACGGGCCTACCACTCCAGCTGATATTCTTGCCATTAAAGGGCCTACTGCCGTTCAGGAATACATTGTGAACGAAGTACAGGAAGTATACCGTATGCAGGGTGTTAAAATCAACGACAAGCACTTTGAGGTAATTGTTCGCCAGATGATGCGTAAGGTTACCATCGAAGATCCCGGTGATACCCGTTTCCTTGAAAATGAAATTGTGAACAAAATCGATTTCATGGAAGAGAACGATGAGATTTTCGGCAAAAAAGTGGTTGAAGATCCCGGCGATTCTGCACTGAGGCCCGGCCAGATTATTACTGCCAGGAAACTTAGAGACGAAAACTCTATGCTTAAGCGCAAGGATAAAAAACTGGTTGTGTCACGTGAAGCAAGAGGTGCTACCGCAAGGCAGCAGCTCCAGGGTATCACCCGCGCCTCTCTGCAAACCAAGAGCTTTATCTCCGCTGCATCATTCCAGGAAACCACCAAGGTGCTTACCGATGCTGCAGTGAATGCTAAAGTAGATCCGCTCATGGGTCTGAAAGAGAATGTTATTGTAGGACACCTTATACCGGCAGGTACAGGCCTTCGTCGCTACGAGAACGTTATCGTGGGTTCTATGGAGGAATACAATTTGTTGATGGCTTCTAAAAAGAAGGTAGAAACAGAATAAAACTAAATAATAGAATCTAAAAACTATTGCTTATGTCTGATGAAAAGAAAATGCAAAACAACCCTATCAATATTGAATTGGGCGAAGATGTTGCCGATGGAATCTATTCCAATCTGGTAGTGATAACCCACTCTAATACTGAGTTCGTTCTGGATTTTATACGGCTCATGCCCGGAGTTCCTAAAGCAAAAGTGAAATCACGTATCGTGATGACGCCGCAACACGCGAAAAGACTGCTGAAAGCTCTTAATGAAAACATTAGCCGGTTCGAAAAGGCTCATGGACCCATCAAGGAAGCAGAAGGCAGTAAATTGCCCATGAACTTTGGAGGCCCTGCAGCACAGGCATAAAGTAAAAGATTTATCAATCACAGTCCGGTTGAAACCGGCTACAAAAAAGCCCCTGAGTTTTACTTCAGGGGCTTTTTTGTGGGGTAAAAATTGCAGAATTATCAGTTGTAGGCTCTTGCCAGTCTCTGAAGTAATTTTTCAGGTTTTTCTTCCATCCAAACTACAAGTAGTTTGCCTTGTCTGTAAGAGTGTTCATGCAAATCTTCCGATTTTCTAAGTAATTCCTCCCTGTTTTCTTCAGGTGTATAGACCAACGCCATTTTAAGAAGCGACTCCAACCTTTCTTCAGAAATATTGTCCTCTTCCGATTTAAATTGAATCACGGCAAGGGGTGTATCTGTTTCATGAAGTATAAGGTAGTCGTCGATGCCCAGGAAGCTTAAGGCAGCCATCTCCATGGTTCCCGAAGGCCTTTCCATCTTTCCGTGGTAACCCAGCTCAATGAGGTCTTGCATTACCTCATCCAGGTTGCCTTCTTTTTTTCTGCAGGAAAAGGCAAGCATTGTTAGTAGTAAAATTGCAACTACACTTTTAAAACGGAAGTTCGTGTTTGGCATGAAGGATTTAGTTATAGAGAGCGAATAAGGTTTTTGAATATCAGCGTCATCTTGGGTTCTGCCTCTCCGGCTGCATTCTGTACCTCATCATGGGTAGCCCCTTCCATCCCTGCAGTTACTGCCAGGTTGGTAATGATGGATATTCCGAAGCAGGTAAGGCCCATGTGACGTGCGGCAATTACCTCAGGCACGGTGGACATGCCCGTGGCATCAGCACCCAAAATACGGAACATGTTATACTCAGAAGGGGTTTCAAGTGTGGGACCGGAGCTACCCACGTAAACTCCCGTCTGGAACTTAATTTTATTCTCCTTCGCTACACTTTTGGCCAGATTAATCAGCTTTTTGCTGTAAGGTTCACCCATTTCCGGGAACCGTGTGCCCAGTTCTTCAATGTTTTTTCCAATCAAAGGGTTGGTGGGGAACATATTGATGTGGTCTTTGATAAGCATCAGGTCGCCCACTTCAAAAGCTGGATTTAGCCCACCAGCCGCATTGGAAAGAAACAGGTGTGTAATTCCCAGCATCTTCATAACCCTTACCGGAAAAACCACTTGCTGCATGCTGTAGCCCTCGTAATAGTGGAAGCGGCCCTGCATGGCAACAACATTTTTCCCTTCCAGTATTCCGAAAATCAGCTTGCCGTCATGGCCTTCCACTGTAGAAACAGGAAATTCCGGTATATCGCTATAATCAAGGCTGTGCTTAATGTCAATGGATTTTACCAGTCCGCCCAGTCCCGAGCCCAGTATGATGCCCACCTGCGGGGTGAAGTTGGTTTTCTCTTTTAAAAATTCAGCAGTCTTTTTGATTTTTTCTATCTCTGTCATCTCTGTAAAATTATTATTTCCGCTAAATTAATAAAATTGCCCTTTACCTTCCCGGAAAATGCATGGTAGAATACGGTATATTGATGAGTAGCAGGTGACCTTTTGCTTGTTTATGCAAAAGTTGACTATGTAAAAAAAAATATGGTTATCTAAATACTGTTACTCCCTCCGGCTGTAGTGCCATAAGGTTGATTTTACTTCAATTGTATAACAGGCTATTATTCGTTATTAATGCTTAAATTTGCACAATTTTACCCGCAGGTTTAGTATGCGAAACTTTTAATCGGGTTTCATTGTTAAAAACTTTACTACATAGTATACTTATAAACATGCAATGGCCATGGCGGGAGAGATTGGGCAGGAAGTTTTGTGTATTATTTACCGGTCTTACTATGAAGATGAAGTTACTAATCCCTTTGATTGCAATTATGGTTTTTTCAGCATGTAATAATAAAGAGAAAAGAGAAATGGAAATGGCTGACCTTATATTACATAATGCCATGGTTTTGACCATGGATTCAGAATATAACTTTTATGAGAAAGGCGCTGTTGTCATTAAAGGAGATAGGATTGTTGATGTGGGAGAAAGTGAGAGAATAACAGCTTCCTATAAGGCCATTGAGCATATTAATGCCTCGGGCAAATTAATCATGCCCGGACTAATTAATACCCATACGCATGTCCCCATGACCATATTTCGGGGCTATGCCGACGATTTGCCGTTGCATGAATGGCTGTACGATTATATTTTTCCGGTAGAGTCGGAGTTTGTAACGCTTGAAAATGTGAAGCTTGGCACCAAACTCGCCATAGCCGAAATGCTTCGCAGTGGCACTACTACCTTTAATGATATGTACTATTACATTGATGCTATAGCCGAGGTGGTTGACAGGACAGGGATGAGAGCAGTGCTTTCTGAAAGCGTTATCGATTTTCCTGCACCCAACAGTCCTACACCCGAAGACGGGTTGCGCACGGCAGAGAAACTGATTAACAAGTGGAATCAACATCCCCGCATTACCATTTCCGTTTCGGCACATGCTCCCTACAGCTGCTCAGCCGAGCTAATTAAAAGTGCCAAAGTACTGGCCGATAAGTACAGCGTACCCTTTAATATACACGTAGCTGAAACCCGACGTGAGTTCGACGCAGCGCTGGAAGAATTCGGTTTCACCCCCGTGGGATATCTTGATAACCTTGGCGTTTTGAGTGACAATGTTATCGCGGCTCATGGAGTGCATCTTACACCTGAAGACATACAGATACTTGCAGAACGTGGCGTAGCTGTTGCCCACAATCCGGAATGCAATATGAAACTTGCCAGCGGGGTGGCTCCTATACCTGAGTTGCTCGCGGCAGGGGTAAACATAGGCCTGGGAACCGACGGCGTAGCCAGCAACAACGACCTTGACCTTTTTGATGAAATGAATACTGCGGCAATCCTTCATAAGCTCAACAGTAACGATCCCACTGTGCTGGATGCCCGCACCGTAGTTGAAATTGCCACCATCGGCGGGGCAAGAGCCCTGGGCATGCAAAATGAAATTGGCTCGCTGGAGCCGGGCAAAAAGGCAGATATGATTATTCTCGACCTGATGCAGCCCCATGCCCATCCTCTTTACAATATTTATTCCCTGCTGGTTTACAGCATCAAAGGCGCTGATGTGGAAAGTACCATTATTGACGGAAAATTCGTGATGCGCGACAGGAAATTGCTGTTTATGGATGAAGACGGACTCTACGAAAAAATAGAAAATGTTGCCCGCCAGATAAGGGAAAAGAGCATTGTTGCCTCTGATGCCAATTTGAAAAAAGAGTAGAGTCCCTATGGGTTAAGCCTGCGGGTCATGTAGTTATCGATAAGGAGGAAAAGCTGGCCGGGTGAAAACTTTTGCCAGTTCAGGTCGTTAAAATGCTTTCCGAAGGCAATATAATAATCAATATTGGCAGATTCAAATTCGCGGATAACAAAATCCCTGAAGTTAATACCCACTATCCATCCGTCCTCAATTTCATCAAACCATTCCTGATAATAGCAATCATCAGAATAGTGAAAATTCAGGACATTCTCTCCCAAAAGAATAAATTTGACGATACCTTGCTCAATCAAGGGTTCTATAATATTTCTTTTAAGAAACATGATGTCGTTGTGCAGGCAGTCATTCCATTCGCCTATCATTTCGATAATCGCAAATTCTTCCTCGTAATCGGCGTAAAGAATTTTGATAAACAGGGTAGGAGAGCCTATTTCATCCCACTGGGGATGAATCAGATGGTTGTATATGGCATGGGTGAATTCAAACTCGCTGTAGTCTCTTCCGAAAAAGGGTGATCGTTCATCTTCAGAAGCGATATATACATTTCGCCACAGGTAAAATGGTTCTATGTCGTGCATGGAAAATCGTGGTACGGGTTATTAAATGTAAAGGGCATTGGAGAAAGTCTTGCGTTTTGTCACCTAAATGTAAGAAATTTTCACCCCTTGTGCAAGCAAACAAAACCCGGACAAGGTCAATAACTGCCTCTGTCCTGGCAAAATTCCTGTTGCTTAATACAATTTAGTGGGTTTGTCGGTTCGCACCTAATATAGCTTTTTATCCTCTTCCTCAAGCCAGGTTTGGAAAGGGGCAAAAAACTCAGGGATTTTCACGTTATAGGTGGGTATTGATCTTTTTTCCACAGGAAGGGCTACTTCCTTGTAGATAAAGGAATCGTCGAAACCCGCTTTTGCGGCATCGGTATTATGTGCTGCGAAAACCAGCATTTTGGGGCGGGCCCAGTATATGGCTCCAAGACACATGGGGCAGGGCTCGCAACTTGCATAAATAATGCAATCGTCGAGTTGGTAATTGTCAATGTTTTTACATGCATCGCGTATAGCTACTACTTCTGCATGTGCGGTGGGGTCGTTGGTAGAAGTGACCTTGTTCACGCCTCGTCCAACAATTTTTCCGTCTTTTACCACCAGGGCTCCAAAGGGGCCGCCAATACCGGTGCCCACATTGGTTTTTGCCATTTCAATGGCTTCTTTGATAAACTTCTCGTGCTCGTGCATAAAATTCTGCGGTTAGTTCATGCGAATTTACAAATTACCTGATTATGGCAGGGCGGTTTTGAAAAATCATTGTCGTGATTCTTGTTAACTTTGGACCTTCTGACTGCCACTACGAAATTTGCAGGAGGCAGTTGTGCATAAAACCTAATCCATCCTCATGAAAAAGATGAACTGGAAATCATTGTTGCAGGCAGCAAGGTACGGTCAAAGCAACATTCCTAAAAGCAGTGCGGGAGAAATACGGTCGGAATTTCAGCGCGATTACGACAGGCTTATTTTTTCATCACCTTTTCGGCGATTGCAAAACAAAACTCAGGTCTTTCCCCTGCCGGGAAGTGTTTTTGTGCATAACCGCCTTACGCACAGCCTGGAGGTAGCCAGTGTAGGCCGATCTCTGGCAAACAAAGTGTTTAGCCTTATTGAGAAACATTTGACAGAGGATGAGAAAGTGTTGGTACGTGAAATTGACACAGTGGCTGCAACTGCCTGTCTTGCTCATGACCTGGGGAACCCTCCTTTCGGGCATAGCGGAGAGAAGGCCATTTCTCACTTTTTCTCGCAAAAGGCAGGCAATAAACTTAAAGATACGGTTACAGAGGTAGAATATGCTGATTTGGTTTCTTTTGAAGGCAACGCCAATCTGCTGAGACTTTTGACACACCAGTTCACCGGGCGCAGGGAGGGAGGCTACAGACTTACTTACGCCTCACTGGGCACCATGATAAAATACCCGTTTGACTCCATTACCGGAGTAGCAAAGAAAAAGTTCGGATATTTTCAATCGGAAAAGGCTACATTTCTTGAAATTCAATCCCGGCTTGAAATACCCTGTCTGGATGAAAAAAAAGGGATTTTTGCCCGCCATCCCCTGGTTTATCTTATGGAGGCTGCAGATGATATTTGCTATCAGGTTATGGATCTGGAAGATGCACAAAAACTGAATATCCAGAGCCACGATAAGGTAAAGCAATTATTTCTCGGTTTCTTTGAGCATGATGAAGAATTTGCTCTAAACCGTATTCACAATACCCTTAAAGACGTTACAGACCCCAATGAGCAGATAGCTTTTTTGAGGGCTATGGTGATTGGGAAGCTAGTGGATGTGTCAGCACAGGTCTTCGCCGACCATTATGAAGAGATTATGCAGGGAGATTTCGAAGGGAAGTTACTCAAACTCATTCCTTCAGGTGTAAAAGAAGCCCTGGAAGCATGCGAAAAGGTATCGCGTGAGGAGGTGTACCGGCATCCCACGGTGGTAAAAATTGAAATTTCCGGCTATAATGTTATCGGGGCACTGCTGCAGGAATTTTATGATGCAGTTATGCATCCCGGTCATGATTATGCTGAAAAGATGCTTTCTTTAATGCCTATGCAATACAGGGCTCCACTGGATGATGAGTATGAAAAAGCGCGCTCGGTGGTGGACTTTATCAGTGGGATGACCGATGTGTATGCCGTCGATTTATTTAAGCAAATAAAAGGGCTGGAATTGTAAAAACAAGAAGTGGAGCTAATGCCTGAAGTCAGCTCTTCGTGCAAAACCTCAGTAAAGTCAGTTACGTGAGGCATGCCATTGTTAAGGAAGTATATAGGCCTGTTGTGTGTGCTTTCTCTGGAATGATTCATATCAAAGTTTTTCTAAAAATCCGTTATGCAGCATACACCTGAGAGTTTGAAAAATTTTCTTGATGAAAAAGTGCTGCAATACAATAGCCCGGCGTTTATTGCAACGGATCCTATCAGCATACCACATCTGTTCAGCCGAAAAGAGGACAGGGAGATATCCGGCTTTTTGGCAGCTACCATTGCCTGGGGGCAACGCAAAAGCATTGTGAACAATGCCCGAAGACTTATGCTACTCATGGACGATGCCCCTCTGGATTTTGTTATGCACTTTCGTGAACGCGACCTGTTGCGGTTTGAGGGGTTTGTGCATCGTACATTTAACTTTACTGACCTTTCTGCTTTTTTGTATTCATTGAAAAATATTTACCAGCACTATGGGGGTATGGAAACGGTATTTGCCAAAGGCCTGGCCAAGGGGGGCATGGAAATGGCTATTGCAGGCTTTCGGGAAGTGTTTTTTGAAATCCCTCACCCTATACGCACCCGTAAACATGTGAGTAACCCTCTTGCAGGTTCCTCAGCGAAACGGTTAAACATGTTTCTTCGATGGATGATCCGACAAGATAGCAAAGGGGTGGATTTTGGTATCTGGCCCTCCATCAGTCCTTCTCAGTTGATTTGTCCTCTTGATGTTCATTCGGGCCGGGTGGCCCGCAAGCTTGGGCTTTTGGCCCGCAAGCAGGACGACTGGAAAGCGGCATCGGAACTTACCTCACAACTGCGTTTGCTCGACCCTCACGACCCTGTAAAATATGACTTCGCTCTTTTTGGGTTGGGAGTGTTTGAGAAGTTTTAGGGATTAATATTTTCTGTTGGGATTGCCCGGCACAATCCATCCAAGCAATAGTTTTTCTTATTGTTGTTCTCGTTATTAAACATGTAATGCATGGTAATGGAATGCTGTTTGTTGTGGGTTTTAGCAACTCACAGTAAATAAAACAATAACCTTTAAAGTAGTTCTGTTATGAAAAAGCACATGAAAATGATTCTTGCACTGTTTGTATTTGCCATTGCCTTCTCAGCATGCAGCAAAGACGACGAATCCATTGTTGTTAAGTATGAGGTAATTACCAGCAATTCTTTTGATACCTTTATTGAATGGACCAATGCTTATGGAGCCCTTAATGCGGGCCGTCTTTCCAATGCAGGCTGGTTAAATGATGGCAATACGTATTATACTGCCATAACCATGGAAAAGGGTGATGAAATAAGGCTGACCGGGATGAGTGAAAGTATTAACCGAAAAGTAGAGATTAAGCTTTATGTAGATAATCAGCTTGTTAAATCTGCCGTCAGTGATGGATCAATTAAAGCCGAGATAAACATGAAGCTCTGAGACATTTTCTTTTTCTTGTGAAGTTAAACGTTCGTTACTGTTCAGTTTTTGTTCGGTAGCGAACGTTTTTTGCTATGTGGCCCGAAGTTTTGCTTTCACCACAATCCATCTTTTCCGTGGGTTGAAGTCTTTGCTGTTTTTTTTCTTTTTGGGGTAAGTGCAAATAATTAGTTACCATGGCTTTCTTTTATAATTTTGCCATCAGTTTTTATCCTGAAAAATCTTATAACATGGCAGCATATCTTACCAGAGAAAAGCCTTTCAGTAAAAAATGGCTGAAAGCCTATGGGTTTATCGTATTAGGCACATTTATTCTTTCCATTGGATACGTGTATTTCATTACTCCCTATAAAATTGTGCCCGGGGGTGTATATGGGTTATCCATTGTAATACATCATACATTTGGCTTTCCCGTGGGGTTAACCGCACTGGTATTCAATATTCCCCTGGTGCTGATAGGCCTGAAGTTGTTGGGGCCTCGCTTCGGGGCTAAAACGGTTACCGGCTTTGTGCTTACTTCTGTGTTTGTGGATGGGATGAGTTATTTGTCGAAAATGCAACCCCTGGTAGAAGACGATCCATTGCTTTCTGCAATTTTCGGAGGCTTGTTTATGGGAGTCGGAGTAGGATTGATATTTAAATCGCGCGCAACCAGCGGAGGAACCGATGTGGTGGCAATGATTATAGGCAAATATAATCGCATGCCCCTGGGGCAACTCATGATTATGGTTGATTCTGTTATTGTATTGGTGGGGTTGGTGGCCTTTGGCGACTGGAAAATTCCGCTTTACTCATGGATTGTAATTTTTATTATGGGTAAGGTGATTGATATTGTGCTTCAGGGGCCTTCCTACGATAAAACCCTGTTTATTATAAGTGATAAACATGAGCAGATAAGAGAAAAACTGATTAACGATATGAGAAGGGGCGGCACCTATATTGCCGGAGAAGGCATGTTTGGAGGTAAACCCAAAAAGATAATATTCACCACCGTAACCCGTCGTGAAGTGGCAATGCTTGAAGATTTTCTGCACCAGATTGACCCAGCCGCATTCATGACAGTTATCGAAGCTAATGAGGTGCTGGGTGAGGGATTTAAGTCCCTGAAGGACAAGCTGGAGGATTAAATGGGGGCATAAAAAAGAAAGAAGAAGCTGTCATAAAAGTGCCACCGGTCGTTGAGTGGTTCGACGAGCTCACTATACCACCTGTCGAAACGACCTCTGACTATAAATCAAACACCCGCTTCGACAAGCTCAGCGTCCGGATTAAATCCGGCTTTTGAGACAGCCTCATTCAATTTTGCATGCTATTTGATAATTTCCCAAATGCGGTGTAACTCATCATCTGAGAAATGCAGATTGTTTAAAGTTTCAAGGTTGTTATTCAGCTGTTCCACGCTGCTGGCTCCCACCAGTACTGAGGTAACTCTTTTATCTTTCAACAGCCATGCGATAGCCATCTGCGCCAGGCTTTGCCCGCGCTGTTGAGCAATCTCGTTGAGTTTTCTTACGATGTCCAGCTTTTCACGTGTTATCTGGTCCTCTTGCAGAAAGCCTGTGGGCTTTCCTGCCCTTGAGTCTTTGGGGATGCCATGCAGGTATTTGTCGGTAAGCAGTCCTTGTTCAAGGGGTGAAAAAGCGATGCACCCAATGCCCAACTCATCCAGTGTGTCCATCAGGCCACCTTCCACCCATCGGTCGAGCATGGAATATCGGGGTTGATGTATCAGGCAGGGAGTTCCCAGGCTGCGCAGTATCTCTGCTGCCATGCGGGTTTGCTCGGGCGAATAGCTTGATATACCCACGTAAAGGGCTTTACCCTGTCGTACTACCTGGTCAAGTGCCATCATGGTTTCTTCCAGTGGCGTATGAGGGTCGGGGCGATGGGAGTAATAGATATCCACATAGTCGAGTTGCATACGCTTGAGGCTTTGGTCAAGGCTGCTGATGAGGTATTTCCTTGAGCCCCACTCTCCGTATGGTCCCGGCCACATTAAATAGCCTGCTTTGGTTGAGATAATTAGCTCATCGCGATAGTTTCTTAAGTCGGACGACAGGATGCGCCCGAAGTTTTCTTCCGCACTGCCGGGAGGCGGTCCATAATTGTTGGCCAGGTCAAAGTGGGTAATTCCGGCATCAAACGCACGATGTATAATCTTGCGTCCGTTTTCCAGGGGATCTACTCCCCCGAAGTTATGCCACAATCCCAGCGATATGGCGGGCAGTAAAAGGCCGCTTCTTCCACTTCGGTTGTATGGCATGTTCTGGTAACGATTATTGTCAGCTGTATAAAACATTTATCATCCTTTTTTTGAGTTCATCACAAAGCTAAAGATAAAAACAGGAATATGGTGTTTGTAAGTCATAAAATTGACCCCAAGCAGATGTGTGCCGTTTTTGATTTTTGAATTTTTAACAGCACGTCAATTTCTTGTTATTCTTTTCACAATACCCTTTTCCTATCTTTGCGCTTTTACCGAAAAACAAAAGGAAAACATGATTGCTGTTACCCGATATTGTATTGTATTACTGTTATTTATCTATACTTTTTCCAGTGCTTACGCCCAGAATTCACGCCGCGATTTACAGGCTGTGCGCACTCAGTCTCCTCCCTACATCAACGGATTAATTGATGATGAGCAATGGGAGAATGTGTCAATGGCCACGGGGTTTCATCAGTATGAGCCTCACAACGATCGTGCTGCCTCCCATGAAACTTACGTAAAAGTGCTTTACGACGATGATGCACTGTATATCGCAGCCCGCATGTTTGACCCTGAACCGGAAAAGATTCTTACCGAGTTGGGTCCCCGCGACTCTAATTCCAATATCAATGCAGATTTGTTCTGGGTAGATATCAATCCTTTTGACGACGGTATCAATGGGTTTCGCTTTATGGTATCGGCCAGTGGGGTGCAAACTGACATTAATATGTCGGGAGCCGGCGGATCGCGTGGCGATATCAACTGGGATGCTGTATGGATTAGTGCTGTTAATATTGATGAAACAGGCTGGACTGTGGAGATGAAAATCCCTTATTCGGCCCTTAGGTTTCCAAGAGGCGATGTGCAGCAATGGGGCATTAATTTCTGGAGAGAAATACGGCGTACACGTGAGCAATCCAGCTGGAACTTTGTAAACCGTAGGGTAGGTGATCCCCTGGCCACAATGGGTTTGCTTACAGGAATAGAAGGGATTACCCCTCCAGTCAGGCTGGCCTTTTTCCCCTATGTGTCGGCTTACCTGGAAAAAAACGGAGGAGAGAAAGGCTGGGGAAGATCCTCTGTAGCAGGTATGGATGTGAAATACGGTATCAGTAACAGCTTTACCATGGACATGACGCTGATACCCGATTTCGGGCAGGTGCAGTCGGATGAAAGAGTGCTCAATCTCACACCTTATGAAGTGAAATACGACGAGAATCGACAGTTTTTTACCGAAGGTACGGAGCTGTTTGGCAAGGCAGATATATTTTATTCAAGGCGAATAGGAAGCCGCCCACTAGGTTATTCCCGGGCGCATGAAGCATTGGAAGAACATGAAGTGGTGATGGAAAATCCGCTGGAAAACAGAATGATTAATGCCACGAAAATATCCGGGCGTACCTCTGGCGGCCTGGGGCTGGGCTTTTTCAATGCCATGACAGCAGCAAGCAGGGCCACCCTCAGGGATACCCTCAGTGGCGACACCAGAAGCATAACCACGCAGCCTTTTACCAATTACAATGTAATGGTGGCCGACCAGAGTTTGAAAAACAACTCCTTTGTAAGCCTTATTAATACGAATGTTTCGGGTGCCGCCGATGGCTATAATGCCAATGTTTCAGGCACGGAGTTCCGGTTGATGGATGCCAGTAATATGTTTCGTATTAGTGGTTCTGCAGCATTAAGTCAGCAGTATTACGAAGGTGCCGACAATAATTTCGGTTATAAGTATGACATTACAGCCGGAAAAGTAGGAGGTACCTGGCAATATACCTACAACCGTATGGTGCTCAGCGATACATACGACCCCAATGATTTGGGGTTCTTGTCTTTCAATAACCTGGTGATGGATAAGGTTGCTTTTTCGTACAATATTTTTGACCCCTTCTGGCGGTTATGGAACCTGCGCAACGAAATTGCCATTAACTACAATCGTCTGCACAATCCCGATACTTTTACCGGGTTTAATATCGGGTATAATCTCCGTGCTTTATTTGATACCCGTTTTTTTATTCTTTTCCGGGCCGACTATCGCCCACTGGGCAACCGCGACTATTTTGAGCCCCGTGTACCCGGCAGGTATTATGAAACCGATGATGCTTTCGATTTATTTCTCATGTACTCATCAGACTATCGCAAAAGAATATATGTAGATGGCGATTTCAGCTACAGCAGCATTCTTTCGGAGTATGACCAGCAGGAGTATGGGTTTGACGTACGTCCTACCCTCAGAATCAGCGATCAGTGGAATATGACCTATGGCCTTCGCTACGCCGGAGTGGAAAATGATATTGGTTGGGTAGGGCATAGCGCAGAAGGTGATGTGATACATTTTGGAATGCGCAATAATGATACTTTCACCAATACGCTGCGCTCGGCATATATATTCAATAACAACCTTTCCCTCGATCTTTCATTAAGGCACTATTGGTCGCGGGTGGATTATACAGGTGATTACTTCCTGCTGGAAAACAACGGAAGATTAAGCCCCATCGAAGAAAATCTGAATGTAAAGGATATCAACTACAATGCTTTTACCGTAGATATGATTCTTGTATGGCATTTTGCACCGGGTAGTCAATTGTCGTTGGCCTGGAAGAATGTGATAGACAGCCGGGGAGAACAACTTATGCGCAGCTATTTTGATAATTTACGTAATACGTTGGAACAGCCCCAAATCAACAGCCTTTCTGTAAAATTGCTGTATTATCTGGATTATCAGCGCATAAGACGAGCGGTGTAAAATCCAAATAGCATGTGTGCCGAAATGGAGGAAATAAAAAAGCCGGAAGATTTAGCTTCCGGCTTTTTCTAT
>SLOR01000148.1 GCA_007132395.1 Bacteroidales bacterium | reverse complement strand
GCAGGAAATTCCCGACGTAATTGTTCAATGTTGAAAGGCATGGTTCAGTGCTTAAAAAAAATTACCGGTAAAGGACAAACAAAATCCGGATTCCTCTTTGTCGATGCATTTTCAAAATAAGAAAATATGAATATCCGCAATATTGCAAGTATAATTTTTATTCTGGTATGTATTGTCTAAATGGGGCTAAAGCCCCTGACTTGTGACAACATATTATCCGTTGGCTAAAGCCAACGGCAATGGATACTGAAATTAGTTCTATCCATTGCCGTCAGTTTTAACTGACGGATTTGATAGTCTTAAAAGACAAGTGGGCTTTAGCCCCATTTTTTATTCTGGCAAGATTGCGGATAATCATAATAAGAAAAAACTACAGACTGGAAAGACTCCGGATATCAGAATTTTTATAATTTACTAACATCGATATTGAAAACCGTAGGCTCTTTGCTGTTACAGTGCAAAACACACTGGTCGCAGATGGAAAGCTCACCCTTAAGGCGTTTTTCCACCAGGTGGTCAATCCTGTCGCGCAGGGGCTCAATGGCAATACGCTGCACCACTTCATTGGCAAAAGCATACATAAGTAATTGTCGGGCAGAGCGCTCACATATTCCCCTTGAGCGCAGGTAGAACATAGCCTCCTGGTCAAGCTGCCCCACGGTAGCACCGTGGCTGCATTTCACATCGTCGGCATAGATTTCCAGCTGGGGTTGCGCATTGGCCTTGGCCTCATCGGTAAGAAGTATGTTCTTGTTATTTTGGTATGCCAGGGTTTTCTGGGCATCGCGACGCACCATTATTTTACCGCTGAACACGGCGGTGGCTTCATCATCAAGAATCCCTTTGTAGAGCTGTTCGCTCAGGCAGTTGGGTGCAGCATGATCCACCAGCAGTTGGTTGTCAACGTGCTGGTTGCTGTCAACCAGGTATAACCCGTTAAGGGTAGCTTTGGCTTCGGGCTCCTCCAGTGTGGTGGAAAAAATATTCTTGGTAAAGCCCCCGTTGAGGGTAAGGGCATGGCACTTCAGCTCACTGTTTCCTTTCTGCCTGAAAAAGGCATTACCCACCACAGCCGAATTATGGCCTTTGTTCTGGATTTTGTAAAAATCAAGAGAAGCGCTTTTGGCAAGGAAAGCTTCGGTAACGCCATTGGCAAAGCTGATATTGTGAGTAAGGGAGTGGTCACAATGCACAAAGGTGAGGTTGCTTTTCTCTTCCTGAATGATAAGATGGCGCGCATGCATCATAACAGGTTTTTCGGAGTTTACGATATTGATAAGCTGAATAGGCTTTTCTACCTCAACTCCGGCAGGCACATATATAAATAATCCATCCTGGAAAAAGGCCGTATTAAGGGCAGTAAGGCCGGGTTGCTCAATGTCGGCTGCCTTGCCCAGGTATTTCTCCACCAGTTCAGGATAAACTTCAAGAGCTTTGGACAAACTACCGATAATGGTACCGTTGGGCAGGGTGGTAAGGGGTGCATTCTGGTAAACAAACCACCCGTTGAGCAATGTTACACTGAAGGTATCCAGGTCGTAAACATCGCAGGTGAAAATGCTTTCAATATCAAAAGGTTTGCTTTGATTGGAAAAATCAAAATCGTAAGCCGTTTTGAAAAGGGGTTCCAGGTCGGTAAACCTCCAGTTTTCGGTTTTTATATCGGGGAAGCCGTTCTTCTCTATCCATGCGATGGCTTGTTCACGCAGCTGCGATATACTTTGGGGTTCCGAGCCACGCAACAGTTGCAGATTTTCCCTGTAAAGGTCTATCATACGTTGTTCCATGGATATATTTTCGGTTATATTCTGCATGCTAAATCCGTTAAAAAAGTTTATATGGTTTCGGGTATGCCTGCTTCTTTTCTAATCCATTCATAGCCCTTCTCTTCCAGCTCAATTGCCAGTTCCTTTCCGCCGCTTTTCACAATCCGGCCATCGTACAGCACATGTACAAAATCGGGAATGATATAATCCAGCAGGCGCTGGTAGTGCGTAATGACGATGGTAGCATTCTCGGGCGAGCGCAGTTTGTTTACCCCGTTGGCAACAACTTTGAGGGCATCGATATCCAGTCCCGAGTCGGTTTCATCCAAAATGGCCAGTTTAGGCTCGAGCATAGCCATCTGAAAGATTTCATTTTTCTTTTTCTCACCGCCCGAAAATCCTTCGTTAACAGAACGATTGGTAAGCTTGGAATGGATTTCCACAAGTTTTTTACGGTCTTCCATGAGTTTGAGAAACTCGGCACCCGAGAGAGGTTCCAGGCCAAGGTATTTCCTTTTTTCATTGAGTGCGGTACGCAAGAAGTTGGCCATACTTACCCCGGGTATTTCCACCGGATACTGAAATCCGAGGAAAATTCCTTCGCGGGCTCTGATTTCAGGTTCCATATCCAGCAAGTCTTTTCCCATGTAGGTAATCTGTCCGTTGTCAACATCGAACATATCCCTTCCGGCAATTACCGAAGCCAGGGTACTTTTCCCCGTGCCATTGGGTCCCATGATAGCGTGCACTTCTCCGGTATTAACATCCAGATTGAAATCTTTTAATATGGTTTTCCCATGAATGGAAACGTCCAGGTTTTTTATACTAAGCATTGTGTATTTATTTTATGTTCTTTAACAATTTCTTAACAGCATCGAGGTTATTGGCATACTTGCTGAAAAACTGACTTGCGAAGTCATTGAAGGCTTCATCGTCAAACTCGTCGGGTTCTTCCATAAGCAAGATTACCCTTACTTCTCTGTTGTTCATTTCCTCCAGCTCCGCAAACAAATGTTCGGGTACTGGAACTTTATTGTTCTCCAGTTTGGATTTAAAGGCGAATGTCTTCATAATGAAAAGCTTATTGGATGACTGTTTATCCGGAAAGTATTATTCAGCGGATAATTAACTATTTAACCTACACTTCCTTCCAGGCTAATGGAAAGTAGTTTTTGTGCTTCAACGGCAAATTCCATGGGCAGCTTACTGAGTACCTCCTTGGCATAACCGTTAACAATAAGTCCGATGGCTGCTTCCATATCGATACCTCTTTGCAGGCAATAGAAGAGCTGATCCTCGGATATTTTACTGGTAGTGGCTTCGTGCTCTACAATGGTAGAGCGATTGCCTACCTCCACATATGGGAAGGTGTGGGCGCCACACTTATCGCCCAGCAACAATGAGTCGCACTGTGAGAAGTTACGGGAGTTTTCGGCATTACGTGTGGCTTTTACCAGGCCACGGTAACTGTTATTGCTTTTACCCGCTGAAATCCCTTTGGAGATGATAGTACTTTTGGTGTTTTTGCCAAGGTGTATCATCTTGGTACCGGTATCGGCCTGTTGCATGTTGTTGGTAACGGCAACGGAATAAAACTCACCGACGGAGTTGTTGCCTCGCAATACCACGCTGGGGTATTTCCAGGTAATAGCAGAGCCTGTTTCCACCTGCGTCCATGATATTTTGGCGTTGTCGCCATCGCAGATTCCTCTTTTGGTAACAAAGTTATAAACTCCACCTTTTCCTTTCTTATCGCCGGGCCACCAGTTTTGCACGGTAGCATACTTTACCTCTGCATCTTTCATGGCAATAATTTCTACGATGGCAGCGTGCAGCTGATTTTCGTCGCGCATGGGAGCGGTACATCCTTCCATATAGCTCACGTAACTTCCTTCTTCAGCAACAATCAACGTTCTTTCAAACTGCCCCGTGTTGGCCGCATTAATGCGGAAGTAAGTGGAAAGCTCCAGCGGACACCTCACTCCTTTGGGAATATAACAAAAGGAACCATCGCTGAATACCGCCGAGTTGAGGGCAGCATAGAAGTTGTCGGTATAAGGCACCACCGAACCTACATATTTCTTAACCAATTCGGGATGTTTTTGCAGGGCTTCGCTGAAGGAGCAAAAGATAATTCCTTTCTCTTCGAGGGTGGAGCGAAAAGTGGTAGCCACAGAAACACTGTCCATTACAGCATCAACAGCAACCCCGGCAAGCATTTTTTGCTCATCCAGGGGAATGCCCAGCTTTTCGAAAGTTTCCAGCAGCTCGGGATCCACCTGATCCAGGCTTTCGTACTGAGGCTTCTTTTTGGGCGCCGAATAATAAATGATATCCTGAAAATCGATAGGCGGATAATTCACATGCGCCCATTGGGGTTCTTTAAGGGTTTTCCAGTGCCGAAATGCTTTGAGCCGGAACTCAAGCATAAATTCCGGTTCCTTTTTTTTGGCTGATATAAACCGGACGGTATCTTCGGTAAGGCCTTTGGGGGCCTGATCCATCTCGATATCGGTATAAAAACCATATTTGTAATCGGCACTGGTTACTTCATCCAGTATGCCATTGTTTTTATCTTCTGCCATTGGGTAATATGCTTTTTCTTGATAATTTCTCCTGTACCATTGAGCAACAGTTTTAAGGAACTGTTGTTTAGTATACAAACCAAATAAACGGCTTACTTAACCTTATTTAGATTAATTACAAATTGTGCTGCAAATATACGAAACACCTTATACTTATTCAAATGAAACTTGCATGAGCCTTAGGGCATAAATAAAAAAACAATACGCTTGCCAGTCAAACCACTCTTTTTCTGTGTTTTATATTAAAGAATTTCGGAGTAAAAATTCCGAATTAACGATTTTTCAAACCTGTTTCTCCGGTGCGGGATAAAATTGTGGTGCACTCTATCGCCCGTCTTATTCCCCCTTTACGGCATAAAAAAACTGCCCCCGAAGTAGGAGGGCAGTTTTGGAAATATGTGTATTATAAACAAACGCTTCTTTGCCAGTTGTTTTCAGAAACGAAGTTATAGTATATTACTTTACACTGGCATCTTCATTTACTATGAGTTTAAACCCTTTACCGTGTACATTAAGAAGCTCCACATTGGGGTCTTCTTTCAGGTACTTACGCAGTTTGGCGATATACACAT
>SLOR01000149.1 GCA_007132395.1 Bacteroidales bacterium | reverse complement strand
TGAAAGAAGGCAAAAAAGGATTAAATGCAGTGAATGTTAAAGTGGTTGACTAATCTCGGAATTGCATAACTCATTTATGAATTGAAAAAGCCTTACACTACGTAAGGCTTTTTTGGTATAACTCCAAATCCGGCAACACTTCAAACCATCCCATTTGTATTATGAAGGAATCAACATTTTTTATCCAGTTTAAAAATTACAGGATTTTTGTCAATACTTTTTTACCTGAACAAGCACCCAAAGCTATTATTCAGGTAAATCACGGCCTTGCTGAGCATAGCGGCCGCTACCAGGAGTTTGCAAGATTCTTGTGCCAGAGAGGGTATGCCGTATACCTGCATGATCATCCCGGGCACGGGCAATCGGTATTACCCGAACAGCAGCACGGATGCTTACCCTGGAAAGATGGCTGGGATATTATGCTTGGAGTAATCCATTCCATTAACAAAACCATCAGAAAAGCTCATCCCCAGACTCCCGTATTTCTTATGGGCCACAGCATGGGCTCATTGTTGGCAAGATATTACAATGCAACTTTCCCCATGTACTTTAAAGGGATGATTATCTCTGGCACTACCAACCCTGACCCGGGTTTGCTGAAAATTTACCTCAATGTTGTAAGGTCAATGAAGATATTCAACAATGAAGATTTCAGGAGCCCATGGTTCAATCAAACCTTCTACAGAAGCTTCAACAAAAAGATTTCTTCCCCTGCAACGCCTTTTGACTGGCTGAGTTCGAACCCTGAGCATGTACAAAAATATATTAACGATCCCCTGTGCGGCTTTCCGCTTTCCCTGGGTTTCTACAAAAACCTTTTCCGTGGTACTTTGCAAATGCTAAAGGCTGAAAAAAACCTCAGGTTCCGAAAAAATTTCTCTATCCTGATTATTTCAGGCAAAGAGGATCCTACCGGGCAGTTTGGGAAAGACCCTGCTGCAATGTTGCAAAAATATATCCGGCAAGGATTTTTCAGAACACAGATTATCCTTTTGGATGGAAGACACGAGCTGCTTAATGAATCCCCCCCAATAGCCTTAGAATTTCAAAATTTCATTGAAAAATTCATTTCCGATAAACTTTTGGGTATCGTCTAAGGTAACTTACTGTTTTGCAGGGCTTGAAAAAATTGTTAAAAGACTGTAAATCCTTCTGTTATTCACTTGTTTAGTAGTATTTTCGGAGAGTGGAAAACCTTCGCAGGCTGCACTTTGCTTCTGATTTTCCAACAAAACACAAAAAACATCACACAAATCTTTTAAAATCAATCACCAAACATTAAAACCATGAGAAATAAATTATTCTCCGGCCTTTGGACTGTTTTAATCGTTGCTGCATTAAGCAGTTTTAGCGCATGTACACAATCCACTCCCCTGCCTCCCATCGACACAGGCAACATGAGTACCGATATTTTGCCAGGGGACGACTTTTACCGATTTGTGAATGAAGGCTGGCTGCAAAACAACCCCATTCCCGATGAATACAGCCGCTACGGTTCATTTGAACAACTGGCAGAAGAGAATGAGGAAAAACTTTATGCTTTGCTCACCCAGATAAGGAATGACAGAAGCGCCAGTGCGGGAAGCAACCGCCAGAAAATAAGAGATTTCTATAATAGTGCAATGGATACTCTGACCCAGACCAAACAGGGTATTGCTCCTATCGTCCCATTGATGGAAAGGGTAGAAAGCATTGAAAACAAAGAAAAACTGGCAAAATTCACCGCCGAACTGCACCAACTGGGTTTCGGACCCCTTTTCGGTTTAAGAGCCGCACAAGACCGCAAAAACACCGAAGAAATGATTGCCAATATTGGTCAGGGCGGACTGGGAATGTCTGACAGGGATTACTACCTCAATCAGGATACACGCAGCCGTGAAATCAGAGAAAATTACGAGCTTCTTATAGAGAAAGTTTTTATCCTGGCCGGATACAGTAAAAATGATGCGCAAAGGGCCCGCCGGCAAATCATGGAAATCGAAACCAGCCTTGCTGAAGCCTCTATGACCCGCCTGGAAAGACGCGACCCCTACGCCACTTACAACAAAATGAGCATTGAAGAAATTCAGCAAACAATGCCCTCCTTTAACTGGGACTATTACCTGAACATCAGGAGTCTTGACATTGACGAATTAAATGTTGGACAACCCCTGTTTTTTAATCGTATAGAAGAACTTATCAGCAATCAGCCCCTTGAGAGCTGGAAAACTTATCTTAACTGGAACATCCTGCGCAACAGTGCACAATATATCGGTCAGGAATTTGAAGATGCCCATTTCGACTTTTACGGAAGGGTAATGACCGGCAGTGAAAAACAAAGAGAAAGATGGAAGCGTGCACTGGCACAGCTGAACTTCAGCATGGGCGAAGCCGTAGGCCAGGAATATGTTGCCTTGCACTTCCCCCCCGAGTCGAAAGATAGAATGATTGACCTTGTAGAACACCTGAGGATGGGATTCTACCAGCGCATCGAAGGACTGGAATGGATGAGCGATGATACCAAGAAACAAGCCTATGAGAAGCTCAAGGCAATGAATGTAAAAATTGGTTATCCTGACCGGTGGATTGACTACGGCGAACTGGAAATTAAAGATCAGCCCCACGTTTTGAATATCATGGCAGCAAGGGAATTCAATATTCGCCGCAATCTGGAAGAAATAGGGGAACCTGTTGACCGCGACAAGTGGTTCATGAGCCCCCAAACCGTGAATGCTTACTACAGCCCTACCATGAACGAGATCGTGTTTCCTGCAGCAATTCTGCAGCCTCCTTTCTTCTTCCCCCATGGTGATGATGCAGTTAACTTTGGCGCCATCGGAATGGTGATAGGCCATGAGATGACCCACGGTTTTGACGATCAGGGCCGCCGTTACGCCAAAGACGGTAACCTGCGCGACTGGTGGACTGAAGAGGACAGCCGCAGGTTTGAAGAACGCTCTGAGGTGCTTATTGAGCAATACAACAATTATGTGATGCTCGACAGCCTCACCATAAACGGAAGACTCAGTCTGGGTGAAAATATCGCCGACCTGGGAGGACTCACCATCGCCTACCAGGCCCTTCAGAATAAACTTGCTGAAGACGGAAGACCCGATGATATTGACGGCTTTACTCCCGAGCAGCGCTTCTTTATTGCCTATGCACAGATTTGGAGAAATCACATGCGCGACCAGAGGCTCATGCAACAGCTAAACGAAGGTCCACACTCACCTGGTGAGGCAAGAGTGAATGGTATCGTTTACAATATGGAAGAATTTTACAAGGCTTTCAGCATTGACCCCGAAACCTCAGTAAGGTTTATTGCTGAAGAGAATAGAGCATCTATATGGTAGAGCTTGTTTCTATTACTTAAGTTAAAGTAAAAGTAAAAGCATAAAAAAAGGCTCTCCGTTCGGGAGAGCCTTTTTTTATTGTAAGGGTTTATGTTTTATTGCTTTATAAGCTTATAATTCACAGAACTGTTTGCCGAGTTAAGCTGCAAATGATAGATGCCTGCATTAAGGTGCTCAAGGGAAAAAGTATGCAGGTTTGTGTTCGCATTAATGATTTTGCTCCACACTCTTTGTCCGAGATGATTGTATAGAGCCATCTCTGTAAAACCATGTCCCTCCTCCAGGCTAATATTTACAAAACTATCGGATGGATTTGGAAAAACACTAAAGCGCGATTGCTGAATGGAATTCACTGAAGAAACTACTCCAAAAACAGCAGTAAACTCACGAGAATCCTCTACCAGAAATGTAAATTCTTCCTCAGTACTGACTAACTCGCCGTCTTCATCTTCCCAATGCAAAAAGCCAAAAGAGTTCTCAGCGATGGCTTTTATGGTATGCTCCCTGCCTATGGGGAGGTATCCGTATCCTTTAACGGTGCCTGCATCTGCGGGTTCGGCTGCCAGGCTTATGGTGGTAAAACTGGCAGGTTCATCCAGATGATACAGCTGGGCCTGCACATTCCAGTTGCCCTGAATGCCAAAACTTGAGAGTGTGGTCCAGGCTTCGGGGTCGTCCAGTGAATGGGTTCTGACCATATTTCCTTTCCCGTCGTTGTCGGGTACATCATCGCGGCCGGCGGGGTATACCCCTTCATTGGTTTCAAACTCGGCTCCAATCCATAGTTCCTGATCAGGGTTAATTATAAAGGGAGGGTCCAGTTCTATCATGGCCCACGACCGTTCCATCTGATTCAGGGGCACACTTAAATACTCCACCAGGTTATATTGGTCGTAACCCTGCCATACTTTTACTTTTGCCACACTTGCACGCTCGTTGATAAACACGGCAATTTTACTTATGGATCGGGCTATCAACTGGTCGGTATCTTCATTATCATAGCGTGCTGCAATTTGGAATTTCCCGCCCGATTGCAAACCTATGCTTCCGGCATTTACCCCTGTGTCCCAGTGCAGCCATTCAGAAATTACCGGTTCCACATCGTCCATAAAAGAGAAAGTAATGGTTCTTTCATCCGTGTCGTGAACAATATTAGTAATAGGTTTATTAGTTTTGATACCGGCCCAGGAATGGGAGTTGGGGATGGAATTATCGGTAAAAGAAGTATTCTCGGTACTGCCTGGATAGGGCGTACGGTCAGTGTTCACCAGTCCATAGGAAAAAGGACTTGGATTAGGGTTTGTGCCGGCTCCTGCATTTACCAGGTACAACATCTGCGGATGGCCTACATTTACTGTATTGGAAGGACTCGCAGCAGCAATACCCGAATGTACATGATAAATAAGGAGCCCTTGCCCCGGAACATGCCGGTCAAAGCCCAGTTGCTGTCTGTTTTCAAGTAGGAAATACTCGCCGGGCGTGTAAGTATTGATTCTGTAGAAGCTATTTGTGTATTCTACTGAGTTTTTCAGTGTCAGCTCTTCCAGAGGAGTATCCAGTTCCACTACCTCAGCCCAATTATAAATAAATATTTTGGTGTAAGG
>SLOR01000071.1 GCA_007132395.1 Bacteroidales bacterium | reverse complement strand
CCGGGAATCAGATGGATGAATGCGGTGTAATGTGTAACCATCCCGATAAAGCCCTCCATTTGCATTTGGTTGGCTGCCAGAGCCTCGTTAACAGGTGCAATAGTAAGTGAGGTGCCCACCCCAATGAGGGTTGGTGTACCCACTGCCCCAAAAGAGACCGCAGTGCTGTTGGCCACCAGGGCCACCATTACGGCAGCCAGAGCCGGAAAGCCCAGGGCCAGCAATAAGGGCGCGGTAAGTGCTGCAGGGGTACCGAAGCCCGCGGCACCTTCAATGAAGCTGCCAAAGAGCCAGGTAATAATAATGGCCTGTATGCGGCGGTCGGGCGAAATATGGGTAAAGCCCTTATTGATAGCAGCAATGGCACCACTCTCGTGCAAGGTAAACAAAAGGGTAAGGGCACCAAATACAATCAGGATTATATCCAGCGCGATTACCAGGCCGCTAATAACAGAAGCACCCACCCAGCGGGCAGGCATATTCCATACAAAAAACACCAGGGCCAGGGTAAGCAAAAATGCCACAGGCATGGCCCGGGTAGCGGGCCAGCGCAACACGGCCATGAAAACAAAAATCGCGGCAATGGGCAATGCGGCTAGTATGGCAAGTAGTCCGTCGGGCACAGGCAGAAGTATTTTCAGGTACTGCTAAAATATCTTAAATAAGCTTTAACGAACTCTAAACATTGGTTTATTTCCATTGTTTACCCATTATTTCTATTTTAACAATCCACTAAAACCAATTCTGCTATGGCAAAAATTGCATTTTTCTCCACTCAATCATACGATCGCACCTTTTTTGAAAACCGTACCGACCATAACCACCAGTTTGACTTTCACGAAAACCGGCTAAAAATAAAATCCGCAGGGCTGGCTAAAGGCTTCGACGGGGTTTGTGTATTTGTAAACGATCGTCTCAACGAGGAAGTACTCGAAGCACTTGCCGACAATGGAGTGCGACTGGTGGCATTGCGCTGTGCGGGTTTCAACAATGTAAACCTTAAGGCAGCCGAAAAATTCGGCATCAAGGTGATGCGTGTGCCGGCCTACTCGCCCCAGGCCGTGGCAGAACATGCCGTTGCACTAATTATGACCCTGGCACGTAAAACCCACAAGGCTTATAACAGGGTGCGCGACAGCAATTTTTCACTGGAAAGACTTATCGGGTTTACCATCCATAAAAAAACAGTAGGCGTAATTGGTACCGGTCAGATAGGACAAGCCTTTTGTAACATCATGCTGGGATTTGGCGCCCGTGTAGTGGCCTACGACAAATACCCATCACAGGAGATGAAAGACAAAGGGGTGGAATACATGGAACAGGACGAAGTGCTTAAAATCAGCGATATCCTCAGCCTGCACTGTCCCCTTACGCCCGATACCCACCATTTGATCAATGAAGATTCATTAAAGAAGATGAAACAGGGCGCCATGCTCATCAATACCGGTCGTGGTAAGCTGGTCAATACTGCTACGGTAATCCAGGCGCTCAAAGAGGGGCAGCTGGGCTCACTGGGCATTGATGTATATGAGGAAGAAGAGAAGCTGTTTTTTCGCGACCTCTCCGACTTTGTGATACGTGATGATCAAATCGCGCAGCTGATGATTTTTCCCAATGTGCTCATCACAGCCCACCAGGCATTCTTTACCAAAGAAAGCATGGAGGAAATAGCCAAAATTACCCTTCAAAATATCGATGATTTTGAAGCTGGCAAAGAATCGAAAAATGAAGTAAGCTGCAAGCTGATTAAGGATTGCTGAGGGGCCTAGCCCACCAGCCTTTTACTCCCTGAGGCAACGTACCGGATACCCTACTCCCTTATCATGAAATGCCCGGGCCATACCGCCATGTTGAAAATACATGCGGCGGCTCCAGGCCTGGCTTTCGTTTTCCTCAGTGCTTGTCCAGAAGTAGCTGTACATGCCCAGCAGCTGGAAGTTTTGTGTCTCGGCAGATAATAGTCGCATTCCGGCAGGCAGAGCCGCAAAGCCATAAATGTCGGATCCACTTCCGTTAAGCTGCCACCCGCTTCGGGATTTCAGCTTTAAAGCCAGGTCGGTGCCTCTCCACTGTTCATTATCCCAGATGGAATGCCCCGGGTCGTAGGCAGAATCTACCGTGCCTTCAAGTAACTTCCAGTCATCATCGGTGGGTACGCGCCAGCCCGCGGGGCAAAGTTCGCCTGCTGCAAGGGCATACCAGTTGTAAAGGGCACCATAGGCTTGCAGCACCTCAGCCTCTGTACTTAAACCTTCTATCATAGTGTGGGGATAAACGGCATAGGCACCCGTTGTAAGCTCCATCCATTCCGTATCGGAATGACCGGAAGGAATCGTTGTGCCATCTTGATAGCGGGTGGTGCGAAGGTTCACCGCCATCCACTCCTGCTCACCAATAATCACGGAAGGGTATTCGTTGCCGTCAATATCAGTAACGCCCTGCCCGTGGGTAATGGTGCGCTCTTTTGTCTGAAAGCTCAGCTGGTTTCCATAGGCGGTACCCTGGCTGTTGGTGGCGTAGGCCCGCACGTAATAGGTGGTGTCTGCAATGAGTGCTGTGAGCTGACTTACAAAGGATCCCATGCCGGTGCCATCCACCGAGAATCCCCGGTTGCTCTCCAGGGTGGGATTTTCCGTAGTACTCCAGCATACGCCCCTTGCGGTTATGGGCGCCCCGCCATCGTCGGTAATGTGGCCGCCTGCCAGCGCCGTTAGTTGTGTAATATCGCTCACATCGGCGGTTGTAAGGCCGGGCACGTCGAGTGCCGCCAGGGTGGTAAAGGATACAGTATTTCCATAGGCAGTACCTTCGCTGTTGGTGGCATAGGCCCTTACATAATACAGGGTGCCGGGCTTCAGGCCATTGATTAAACTTACAAAACTACCGGTACCCTGCCCGTCTTCAGTCTTGTTGTCCTGGATGGTGGGGTTTTGACCCGTGCTCCAGCAAACGCCGCGGGTAATTATCGCTGCGCCCCCATCATCGGTAATGCTTCCCCCGGCAACCGCCGTGATTTGTGTAATTTCTGTCAGTTCGTCCGTTACAAGTCCCGGAAGGTCTTTGGGGTCTTCCTTTTTACAGCTGTGCAGCAGGAGAAATACTGCAGCCGGCCATACAAGCGCATAAAGCAAAAATTTCTTTGTTGTTGTCATAATTGTGTGTTTTGGGGTGGGGTGAAGAATGTATTGTTAACATCCACAGCTACGAATGAATTCCACTTTACCTATTGAGGGCTTCGTTCTTTAGGCCCGGGGCAAAGCCCATGCCTTGCAGTATCGCATTAGGCAGGATTAGCCATAGCATGTTGTATGTTTTTTCATCCGTAGGGTTTGTTAAAGTTTTATTGAGAGTTCAAGTTGCCCGCCTAATCCCAGTTCAACTATTTTCTGAAGTGTTGAAAGGCGAACTTCTTTTACATTGTTTTCAAGTTTAGATATGTAGGATTTCGTTGTCCCCACTTTCTCTGCAAGCTCCTGCTGCGTCAAGCCTTTTTCAAGTCTTGCTTCGTGAATTAATGCTCCGATTTTGAAGCTTTTGTATCCAGCTTCAAGTTCGTCTCTTTTGGCAGTGCCACGTTTTCCGTAGTGCCTGTCTTTGAACTGTTCAAGTGACATGATATCACTTTTTGCTGTTTTACTCATGGTTCTTTATTTTTTGGGTATTCGTGAAGCAACTTTGCCGGCTTCATATTCTTCCTTTATTTTAAGTGCCTTATCAATTTCTCTTTTGGGTGTTTTCTGCTATTTCTTTTGAAACCCGTTCATCAGTATCACCAATTGTCCCTGGTCGAAAAAGCAGAAAATCCGAAAGATATCACTTCCTTGCTGAACACGGATTTCGTAAAGCCCGTCTGCATTCTCCATGTGTTTCAGGTAAGTTTCTGGTATTTTCTGAATATCTTCAATTAACTCAAGTGTCCAGATAATCTTGTCTCTCACCTTTTCACGTTGCTTTACAAAGAATTCCTGAAAGTAGTCCTTGTAAAAAATAATTTTTCGATACTTCTGCTTTTCAGGCATAAAGCAAATTTAGCAAATGTTGCTCTATAGTGCAACTTTTTGAGGGATTATTATATTCTATTACTTTTTTCACCAAACATTATCCACGTAGCTGTGCAGCAAAAGAAATAATGCAGCCGGCCATACAAGCGCATAAAGCTATAATTTCAAAATAAAATGCATCAAATTAATGAATTAATCCTGCAAACAGCGAACAGCAAAACCATAGCCCTTATCGTAGTTGTGACGGTACACATCGCTCCAGCCGGAGCCCATGCTCAGGTATAAGGCCTTGCCGGCATCCAGTTCTGTGGCACTCCACCAGATACCATAAGAGCCAAGGCTGCCGAAGGCACCATTGTGGTAACGCCCGCCACCCGGAAGGGCTGTGAAGCCGGTTTCGTTGGTTGCTCCGGTGTTTGGGGCATACCATAAACCTGTTTCTGCTTCGATGGTTCCGGTTGCTTTTAATTTGCCGCCGGCCACTTTTTCTCCTCCCAGAAATTCGAACAGTTGTGTCCACTCTTCATCGGCAGGCAAACGCCAGCCTGCGGGGCAAACATTCAGGGCTGTATGCCAGTCGTACAGATATCCATACGTTTCTCTATATACATCATTATTATCATAAGCCCAATAATTGCCGCCTGAGGGCTTGAAGGCAAGATTCTCCGCCATCCAAACCTGATCCTCAATGGTTACGATTTTGTAAATCCTGCCATCTCGCGCATCTTTGAATGCATTAGTGAGATCGATTTCCTCTTCTTTATCGCAACCCATTGCCCATACCCCAAAAAAAACCATTACTAACAGCGGCAATTGCCTGAATCCTTTTTTGTTTTTCATCAGAATATAATTTAGTTTAGTTATTTATTTTCAATTAATTACAAACCCAAGGGGTAATTAAATTTTCATCTTCGTGCTCCTGGCAACATTCTTTTG
>SLOR01000127.1 GCA_007132395.1 Bacteroidales bacterium | reverse complement strand
GTGGGTTTATATCTTGAGAATTTAGCGGGAAAAAATGAAACCAGCCTCGACAATCATGTGGTGCCGCTTATTAAAAAAGTGCTGAAAGTATTCGTAGTAATCGTGGGCGGCTTATTTATACTGCAAAACCTGGATGTGAATATTACAGCGCTACTGGCTGGGTTATCCATTGGGGGTCTGGCGCTGGCCCTGGCAGCGCAGGATACCCTGAAGAATTTTTTCGGGTCGCTGATGATTTTTATAGATAAACCTTTTTCCGTAGGCCATTGGGTTACCAGCGGGGACATTGACGGTACGGTAGAGGAGGTGGGCTTCAGGAGCACGCGTGTACGCACCTTCCGCAACTCACTGATTTATGTGCCCAACGGCAAGCTGGCTGATTCCACCATTGACAACCACGGTCTGCGAGCCTTCCGCCGGTTTTTTATGCATATCTCCGTAACTTACGATACTCCGCCCGATCTTATTGAGGTTTTCGTGCAGGGCTTGCGTAAAATCGTGGAGAAGCACCCCAAAACCCGAAAGGATTTTTATATCATAGAGTTTAACGAGATGGGTGATTTTTCTCTCAAAATCATGTTCTACATCTTTTTCGCCGTGCCAACATGGCCCGAAGAACTTCGTGCACGTCATGAGGTATTGATAGAAATTGTAAGGCTGGCCGAAAAATTGGGTGTGCGCTTTGCTTTCCCCACGCAAACTTTGCATATGGAAAATTTCCCCGACAAATCGAGCCTAACACCCAATTACGATATGGGTATGGGTGAATTCAAGCAGGTGATGGAGGATTATTTTCAGAGTAAATCTTCCTGAACCCGAAATTAAGCTACAAAAAAGGGGCTGCCTCAACTATGCCTTTTGATCACTGAGCTTGTCGAAACGACTGAAGAATATCAGTCAGATTAACACTTCGACAGGCTCAGCGACCAAATACCAGGCTTCTGAGGCAGCCCCTTTATTTTTAATAAACCATTGAATTATTTGAATACTGCAATAGCAGCAGGGTCAACAATCTGGAATGTAAATGATTCGGTAAAGTATAGTTGAACGGTTTTACTGTTGTGCGATTCATAACCTATGGAAAGGTCTTGCCCGATAACCAGCTTGAAGTCGCCGCCTCTTTCCGATACAATATAGGCGTTGTCGATGTTGGGCGCCATAATTATGGACCCGCCCAGCATAGCCTCCAGTTGTTTGCGCAAAGGATATCCTCTTACAAAGCTGTTTAGCAGTTGCCATTTTTCCTGGCTTACCACAAGTGAGTAAGGTCCTTCGATGGCATTGGCCTTGAATTGTGAAAGTACATTGGCCACCGCACCGGCTATTTCCTCTGCATTTTCCGGGAATACAGGCATATCGTATTCTTTACACGCTTTCAATCCTGCAATACCGGCAGGCTTAAAGCCTTCATAAATAGCTTTTTCTTCAAAGCTCGCAATTTCTCTTGCGGCATCCTCCATGGCATCCAAATCAATGTCTTCGGCACCGCGTGCCACATTGTCAAGTTCCCATATGTTTAACTCAAAGGGTATACGGGCTTCCACAAGGGGAAGTACCTTTTGCACACCGAATTTTACAGCTGATTTCTGATCCTTGGGCACATCGATCCTGCCAGTGGAAACAGCGGCAAAATCCCAGCCTTTGGGTCCTTCCACGTCAACAAATTTACGGGCCGATAGTGCTGCAGTCAGCACTTCCATTGCCGTTTCATTAATTTCGCCCCATGCTGCCTGTGAGATGGGGGCCAGTGATTTTCTTAAAATATCCATATTACCTCCTGTTATTTTTTAAGTTTACCTATCCCTAATGAATCTGAGCCTTTCGCGGCAGGTGCATCATGGTCGTGATCGTCACCATTTCCGTGTGCTCCCATAATATCACCTTCCTTAAAGAGCCAGTTACGTAGTTCTTCGTCCCAACCCGGCATGTTTCTCCTGAGCCACTCAAGAGTCATGCAAGCGTGTTCAATTTCTTCGTCACGGTTGTGGGCCATTATCTTTGCAAGGTCGGGGTCATCAGTAGTTACAACACGCTGATGGTACCAGTCTACTGCCTCTACCTCTTCTTTCAGGCTGTTCAGTGCCCTGGAGAAATTGCGGGCCTGTTGATTTAATTCTTCTGCGGGTTCGTGATAGTTTGACATGTTTTCTGATTTTTTTATAGTTAATAATGTTACATTACATGGGCTTAATGCAAATATAATCTATTTTGTTAAAAAATTCTTTCGTCTGCAAGTTTATATTATTTGCACATCTTTGCAAGTCGTAAGTCACAAAATATGTGAAACAACTGCCACTGTTAAAAGTTTGCTTTTTTATTTACATTTGCCTTTTGCAAACCAACCCTTAGTGTAAATATATGGATTTCAGTCAGCTCGTTTTACATCGCGAAAGCACACGCAGGTATACTACCAGGCCTGTGGAGCGCGAAAAAATAGAACAAATCATGGAGGCCTGCCGCATGGCTCCCTCTGCCTGTAACTCACAGCCATGGAAATTTGTAATCGCCGATGATAAGGATGTAAAAACCCAGCTGGCACAAGCCAGCTATGGGCCGCTGCTGCGTTTCAATAAATTTGCCGATCAGGCACCCGTTGTTGTAGCCATTGTGGGCGAAAAACCCAACTTCCTTTCACGCATCGGGGGTAATGTAAAAGACAAGGATTTTTACCTTATGGATATTGGCATCGTGGCAGAGCATTTCTGCCTGCAGGCGGCCGAGCTGGGCCTGGGAAGCTGCATGCTGGGGTGGTTCGACGAACCCAAAGCCCGGGAAATACTCGGGGTGCCCGACAACAAAAGAATTCTTTTGCTGATAACACTGGGTTATCCGGCCAAAGACAAGATACGTAAGAAGATTCGGAAAAAACCGGAAGAATTATATAGCTGGAACGTATATTCCTGATGCATGAATTAAGTTGTTGCCAAGGAAAAGGTGCCAATACATTTTGAAAAGTTTGATTTTTCCTGTTAATAAAGTAATAGTAACCCATTAAATCCAAAACAATGCGAAAGTATAAATCATTACTCTATTTGGCTGCAATACTGTTGTTTGCTGCCTGCGGAGGTCTGGGAGCAAAAGGCACCGACCCCGTGCATAATATTTCAGATGCCATGATAAAAGAAACAGTAAAAGCGCTGGCCGATATGCATGACCATGCAGAGGCTGTCCGTTTAGAAAAAGGTGTTGCACAGGCTGCAGCATTGTGGACAGAAGACGACGGCGATCCTGCCGACTTTAAGGCTTTTTGCCTTCAACATTTTGTTGCGGGGGAAGCGGAGCGGGAAAAACTTTTTCAAACGATGTCAACAAACTTTGAAGCGCTGTGGGGGCACAGCAACCAGATTTCCGTAGAACTCAACAAACCCCTGCATCTGGACATAGGTGATTTGCAGCCCGTCGACATTATCTTTGCCGGCTATTCGCCCGGGGCGCATTTTTTTGACGACTTTTTCAGCAACAAAGTTGCCTTTATCACCATTCTGAACTTCCCTTTTTATACCCTGGAAGAAAAATCACAAAATAGTGCGCAATGGTCGCGCAAAGAATGGGCCTATGCCCGCATGGGAGATATCTTCGTTTCAAGGGTTCCCGCGGCGGTGAGCCAGGAAATTTCAAGGATTTCCACCGAAAGCGACAGCTATGTTTCCGATTATAATATCCGTATGGGCCGTTTGCTCGATAATGAAGGCAACACACTATTTCCCGAAGGTATGAGTCTTATTACCCACTGGGGCTTGCGTGATGAAATAAAATCAAACTATGGTATGGAAGATGGCCTGCCCAAGCAGGAAATTATTTACCAGGTAATGCTCCGTATTATAGGGCAGGATATTCCTCAGACGGTAATCAATAATCCTGATGTAAATTGGAACCCTTACGAAAACGAAGTATACAGAGATGGTCAGTCCATCGCCTTTGAAGCAGAGCCCGATACCCGTTACCAGCAACTGCTCAACAACTTCAGGGCACATAAAGCTGCCGATGCTTACAACCCCAACTATCCCACTTATATTGAAAGAGCTTTCGACCGTGGGCTCGAATTGTCCATGCAGGAAGTGGAAGACCTGTTTGTTGAATTGGTGAGTTCTCCTGTGGTAAAGCAGACCGGTGCGCTGGTAAGCCAGCGACTGGGACGTGAACTTCGTCCTTTTGATATCTGGTACGATGGCTTTAAAGCCCGCAGTTCCATCTCTGAAGATTACCTCGACAATAAGACCCGTGGCCTCTATCCCGATGCGGCTGCTTTTGAAAAAGACCTGCCTGCCATTCTCACAAAGCTGGGTTACAGCCCCGACAGGGCCAACTACATTTCTTCCAAAATTGTGGTGGAGGCCTCCCGGGGTGCCGGCCATGCCTGGGGAGCACAAATGCGCTCACAGGTTTCGCGCCTGCGTACACGTATTCCTGCCACCGGAATGGATTACAAAGGATACAATATTGCCGTGCACGAGCTGGGGCACAATGTGGAACAAACCATCAGCCTCTACGATGTGGATTACTACATGATGAACGGTGTGCCCAACACAGCTTTCACTGAAGCACTGGCTTTCATTTACCAGACCCGCGATTTGGAATTGCTGGGCATTACCACCAACGAACCTGCTGTGGAATATCTCAACACCCTCGACAAGCTTTGGGGAAGCTATGAGATAATGGGCGTTTCGCTTGTAGATATGGCCGTGTGGAGGTGGATGTACGCCAACCCCAATGCTACTCCTTCAGAGTTGAAAAATGAAACCATACGCATAGCTAAGGAAGTGTGGAACCAATACTTCGCACCCGTATTTGGCGTGGAAGATTCACCCATTCTGGCCATCTACTCACATATGATAAGCTATCCGCTCTATCTTTCGGCCTACCCGCTGGGCCGCCTTATTGAATTCCAGATTGAGCAGCACATAAAAGGGGAGAATCTGGCAAATGAAACCGACAGGATGTTTACTGCAGGAAG
>SLOR01000106.1 GCA_007132395.1 Bacteroidales bacterium | reverse complement strand
TGTATAATCCAAAAAAGAACAAACCCAGCAAGGGCCCATAGGTGTAACCGGCAATGGTAAACAGTTTACTGATAAGTGCAGCATCATTGATGGCACGATAGCCGATGATAATAAACAATACTATAATGGCAAAACTGATATGCACACGGTATCTGATTTTGCGGATGTGTTCCTCGGTTATACCGGGCTTTCTTTTCAGCCCAAGGAAATCGATGCAGAAGGTGGTGGTAAGTGCGGTGAGGGTGCCATCGGCACTGGAGTAGGCGGCCGAGATAAGGCCGAAGAAAAAGGTCAGTCCGGCAGCAATACTAAGATATTGCAAAGCAATAGTGGGAAAAAGGTCGTCGGAAGTCTGTGCAGGAAAAACACCATGCTGTCCGGCATAAATCCATAGTACTGCGCCCAAAAACAGAAACATAAAATTTACGGGTATCAGAATAAAGCCGAAGGTAAACATGTTTTTTTGCGCATCTCTGAGGTTGCGGCAGCTAAGGTTTTTCTGCATCATATCCTGGTCCAGCCCCGTCATTACGATGGTGATAAACATCCCGGCAAAAAATTGCTTGAGAAAGAAGCGCTGGTCGGTAATATCGGTTACCACCATCTTTGTATATCCTTTGGAAGAAGCTTCACGCCAAAGTTCTCCCAGCCCCATCCCCAGAGAGTCGGCAATAATAAATATGGTAATAACCACTGCTGAAATCATGAATGTGGTTTGCAGGGTATCGGTCCATACGATGGTTTTGATCCCCCCCTGAAAGGTATATAGCAGGATAAGCACCATAAATAAACCCACCGTAACCCCAAAAGGGATACCCCAATGGTCAAATACAAATAGCTGCAGCACATTTACTACCAGGAACATACGGAAAGAAGTGCCGATAAGGCGTGACAGGATAAAATAGAAGGAACCGGTTTTGTACGATGACATCCCGAACCGCCTTTCCAGGTAAGTATAAATGGAAGTGAGGTTGAGCTTGTAGTACATAGGTAATAAAACCAGGGCAATTACAAAATAACCGGCCAGATATCCGAAAACCAGGACCATATAAGAGAACCCTTCAGCATTTACCAGGCCCGGTACCGACATAAAGGTTACCCCTGACAGTGAAGCTCCTATCATACCATAAGCCACCACATACCAGGGCGAGTTGCGGTTGCCAAGGAAGTAGGTTTCGTTATTAGCCTTTCTTACCGTGAGGCGCGAAATGGTAAAAATCAGCAGGGTATAAATAAGAAAACTGAAAAGTATCAGGGTAGAAGACATGGGATTTGCTTTTTTAGAAAGAGCAAAAATAGAAAAGAAAATGCATTTGCCTTTTTCCTATTCCAGATTAATTTGCCTTCCCCTGGGATATTCTACCGAGTAGTGAATAATCAGCTCACGCGTTTGCCCGGGGGCAATATCCAGTTTCCAATCCAGTCTACCCGTTTCTTTATCCAGTCTTGCGCCTGAAATTTCAATAGCCTCTACCTTTATATCTGATGTTTGCGACACGGGAATCTGGTCAGAGATATCTATTGCAATAGGGGTTTCTCTGGTATTTCTCACAGCAATCATAAACATTCTTTCTTCCCTTACACGATTGGTCCAGAAGCGTCGTTGCTCGTAATCTCTCTGTCGTTCACGTTTAATTACAATCCCTTCATCACGCCCCAGTGAGAGGGAAAGTGTATCGCTCATAAACCTCGTTTCCAGCACACTGCGACCCATAAACTGATTATCAATATATAAATTAGCCTGACCGTCCATGAGGTTTAGCCGTTCCCAGTCAGGTACATAAGCCAGCAGGAAAGCTGATTCGTAAACCTTGGGTACGGCTTTATACCGCATGATGGCAGGAACCGTTTGCCGGTTTACTTCTACCAGGAATGGTTCCGGTGAAGAAGGAATATCATAGGCCGTTTCCAGCTCCCAGGCAAAACTGGTTTGATAGCCCAATGTTACCGAAGGAGGCGCGGCAGGTCTTGAGAAAGCAGGTTCCTGCATTCCACGTACTCTCATATCCTTTGATTCGGTCGCACCATATCCTGTAACAACTATCTCCTCCAGTGCAACAAAGTCAGGAGATAAGGCCACATTGATTACAGAGCGGTCTATTGCTCTCTCTTCTGGAATCATACCTATAAAATTATATACCAACACCCTGGCATCCGAAGGAAGTTGCAGGGAATAGTTCCCGTCCATATCTGTAACTGTTCCTATGGTAGTGCCTTGAACCACAACGGATACTCCGGGGAGGGGAAAATTATCGGAGGCATCCACTACCCTTCCGCTCACGGCATATATTCCCATTTCACTGGCTTTGGCCAGATGATCCATTGCCATTGTTGACCTGTAAGGCCTTACATCAAAGTTCAGATAGTAAGGAAACAAGCCGGGTACCTGCTGGTTTTTTCGGGGGCTGGCAGAGGAAACTGTGAGTTGGGTAGCAAGCCAGTCATTGCCGGTTTGCTGCCGTATATTGGCATTATAGGTCAATTCCAGAGAATTCTCGCTGGCGAAAATATCATAGGATGGAAACCAACCGGTATTATTTACCCAATATCGCACCTCTACAGGAACCTGCATGGGCCGGTCGGCCTGCAGCAGGAAAGTAAGGGTGGAGAAAGTTTTCTCTTCGGGCTTTACCAGTTTTTGTATTTTTTCTTTCAGCGAATCAATGTCCTTTTGTACCTGTTGAAGTTTTTCGTTCACTTCCAGGCGGGCTTGTTCTGTTTCACGAATGCGGGAAAAGAAATACTCAAGCTTGTTTCTTAAATCCGCTGCCTGTTGCTGCCCCTCTCCTGTTAGCTTTTGATTGGCCATGAGCACCTGTTCTTCTTTATTGAGAATGCTAATCCGGGTAGTCAGTTGCCTTTTTTGCGACTCAAGCGCACGGATTTGTTGCTGCAGTTGGCCAAGTGAATCCTGATAGGCTTGGTCGTCTTTTACGGTTTCAATGCCTCTTGAAAAAGACAAAACCCTGAAGTTCTCTCCGGCAATTTGCACGGTTGCCGGATCTATATAAGGAGACAACCCCTTAAACGCAACTGTATTTTGTCCGGCAGTAAGTGTTATTTGCGCCTGACTCCTTATTTCTGCGCCATCCAGATATACTGTAGCCCTTGTAATTTTTAAATCACCGGCAAAAACGGGTGCCAAAACATTTATTATCAATGCCACAATCATTGATAGCAGGTATTCCTTTTTCATAGCAGCAATATTAAAGGTTAATAGTATGGTGCAAAACGCAAACAGGCCGGTAAAGATTTTACCAGCCTGCAAAAAAACATTTTATTCAGATATAAAAGAAATCTAAGTGAGAAATTCCTTTATGATTCTCCGTAGTTTTTGCAAGAAAAGATAATCTTATGCTTTATGGTTTGGCATAAATGGGGCTGAAGCCCCCTGTTCTTTTCACCAACTAAACCCGTCAGCTAAAGCAGACGGCAATGGATAGCTAAGGCTTAACAATTGCGTTATACAGAACGGCTGCCTGTATGAAAAAACTGATAGAATTTTCTCACAGGAAAGGATACAGTGTATCAATCCATTGATCTTCTGTAATAAAGAAGCTTCCCATTTCTTCCCATTGCCGAAGAATGCGTTGTTTTTTCATCTCGTCCTGACTCATGCCCCGGGCTTTGGCTTCCTGCACTACCGCAAAGGTTTTGTTGAGTTCATCATGCCATTGTTGCAGTTGTTGGTGGGTAAAAACAGGCCCGTGTCCTCCTACGATAGTCACATCGGTGGGAAAATGCTCCAGGATGCGCGCTACGTTTTCCATGTAGGTGATGGGGTGCCCTCCCTGTGAGGTATCTACAAAGGGGAAGTACCCTGCAAAAAGTAAGTCGCCCGCTACCAATATATTAGATTCAGGAAAGTACACGATAAGATCTCCGCGGGTGTGTCCGTCGGGCAGGTGGGTAATCTGCAGGTTTTCTCCGTTGAAAAGCAAATCCATGGGCTCTTCCACAAGTATATTGGGTAATGCGTATTCCGGAGATGCGGGTAGTATATTTTCACCTCTTTGCTGATCCTTTGACATATATTCTCTTACGCTGGGATGGGCAATGATATCGGCATCTTTCCCTATAACCTTATTTCCTCCGGTATGGTCGAAATGCAGGTGGGTATTGATAAGGTATTTTATGGGGGCATCGGATAACTTTCTGATTTCCTCCATGAGCCTGTCGGTGCTTTGTTCGTAGGCGGCATCTATTACCAGAATCCCATCTTCACCCTCAGATACTACCACCGCCACTGCATTGGCAACAAAAAGGCGATGCAAGCCCGGGGCAAGTTCTGTTACTTCAATTTCTATGGCCGACCAGTCGCGCTGACCATAACCCAGCAGGGGAAGAAAAAGCAATAATACAATAATTCTCTTCATAGGATACAACTTAAATTTATAATAAAAATACTCAGTTTCAACAATTAACTATGTGTGAAAGATATTGTTTAACTATCGTACTAAATATCAGAAATTTATTAAACAAAGTCAACACTCATTTTCTTTGCTGGCGATAGCTGAGAAACAGTAATTACTTTGCTATCACAGCATAGCTGATTCTTTCATTTCGCACCGGTCTCCATCAGCTTTTCTGACCTTCATAATGTGCGACCCAATTTATTTTTAACTTATTTTTAACATCTTTTTAACACCCGTTGGCGTTCTGAATGGTGCATTAAACGGGTGATACAAAGTTTTTATCTTGTTTATCTTTCTTTACAAATATTAAAAATGTTCATTTATTGATTTTTACAAACAAACAATTAGCCCTACCTTGCACTATTATTTATTGTTTTTTGCAGGCAAAATACAACAATCTACCGGCAGGATTTATTATTTGCCTGCTTAATTTTTCAATACAACCGACCTGCCCTGCAGGTCAAAAAATTCCAAACCAAAACTTACACTTTTATGAAAAAAAAGTTACTACTCCCATTTGCTTTACTTGTTTGGTTCAGCATGGGATTATCAGCTATGCTGATAGGTCAGAATCAATTTCAATT
>SLOR01000282.1 GCA_007132395.1 Bacteroidales bacterium | reverse complement strand
GGTATTTATCCAGATTGGATTCGCGCACGATATGGCGCCCTTCCATACTGTGGTGGGTTTGTGAGCGGGCAAATTCATAGCCACCTCCGGTCTTTTCCCAGCTTTCCACATTCCAGGGGAAGGGATTGGTATTTAATAGTGCAAAAGCATTTACACCCACATTGTCGGCGCTTTTTCCTGCGTAGGTGCGCCCATAGCCCAGTGCCATTGTTATGCATTCGTAAGCCTGCCCGGGTTGGATAAGCACGGGAACCTCCAATCCGTTGAGGGTAATCTTATCCCCATCTTTGAGGTTGTTCTCTTCTGCAAATCGTGGTGCTATGGCAGCGAAGTTGTCCCAACTCACTTTGGTGATGGGGTCGGGAAGCTCCTGCAGCCAGGGGTTGTTGGCATAGGTGCCATCCGCTGCTTTTACATTCTCTGTTACCGAAAACTGCAGCTGCGAGGCCTGTGCTGTATGAGTTTTGAGTTGTGCAACGGCATCAGATGTAACGCCACCTTGCAGATTGGCATTAAATGACATTACTTCATCATTTTCCAGTACACCGGCTTGCAGGGTGTGCAGCCAGAATTGCTGAAAATCGGGATATTGATTTTGCCGTGGGAAAAGTTCCTGCTCGGCATAGTTCATAATATACTTGTGGTAGTCTGTATCTTCTTCCATCCAGGCCAATAATGAAGACTGAAACTGGCGGGTGTTGAAGATGGGTTGCATTACCGGCTGTATCAATGCGTGGGTTCCCCACACCGGCATAGCTTCGCCCCAGGACTCCAGGTAGTGGTTGTCGGGGAGAATGTAGCTGCATTCTTTCGCTGTTTCATCCTTAGCCGTGGCAAAAGATACTGTAACAGGAACATTTGCCAGGGCAGCCTTAAATCTTGCGGCTTCGGTATGATTGTAAAGCGGGTTTGATTTGTAAAAGAGTACCATTTCGGCATTGCCCGCTTCTATGGTTTCTATCATCTGCTTCAGGGCTTCTTTGTTGCCGTGGCCCATATTCAGGGTTTTGCGGTTGTCAAGGGTATTGCCATATGCCTCAGCCATATGATTGATGGCGTTGATAAGGATTTGCGCCTGCAGATTGTCGTGCCCACATACGATGAGGGTTTTGCCTTTGTGAGCAAGGATTTCCTGCGCCAGGGCTTTGGTATCATAGTCTGTTGCCGGAGAACTGAAAACGGGGTTGCCTGTAAGGGCGGCCATCTCGTTGTACAACTCCATAATGATTTCCAGCTCTGCGGAAGGTTTTACGGGATTGCGTTCATCGGCATTGGAACCGGTAACCGACATCCCTGCTTCGAAATGGATGTGGCGCGACATGGTCTTTTTGTCTTCCGACACCTTGCGGGTTTTGGCATAGCGGTGGGCAAAGCTCACGGGAGCCAGCCAGGTGGCAAGGAAATCGGCACTGAAACTCACGATAAGGTCAGCCTTGTCGAAACGATAATCGGGGATGGCTGCCGACTGGAAGGTGTGGCGGTGTGCCTCACGTATGGCATCATAGCCTACAGCATCCCAGCTTACAAACTCCAGTGCAGGATATTTTGCCTTGAGTGATTCAATAATTTGTACTGTAGTTCTGCTCATAAGAGAAGGGGTGAGCAGGTAGCATTTTTTGCCTTTGTCGGCGGCTTCCGTCATTGTCCTTTTGATGGCCTGGTCAGCCTGGTCCCAACTGATTTTTTCTCCGTCTTTTGTTGGGTACTTATACCGGGCCCCGTCATCATACAAGCTGAGCACAGATGCCTGGGTTATGGCGTTGGTGCCTCCGCCGGTAAAATTACAAAGGTCGTTGCCTTCAATTTTGATGGGTCTGCCGTCGCGGCTTTTTACCAATACGCTGCAAAAGCGGTTACCATCTACAAAGGAGGATGCGTACCAGCTGGCTTTTCCGGGTGTAAGGGTTTCGGGCTGGTGCAGATAGGGGATGGCTTTTTTTACAGGGTTCTCGCAGGCTGAAATTACGGTAGCCGAGAAAAAACTGATGCCGCACCATTTCAAAAAGTCGCGGCGTGAGGTAGATTTATCATTGGCTTCGTTGGCCAGGATTTCTATCACAGAAGATTCCTTTTCTTCAGCCTGTGGCTGATAATCGGCCCGGGTCTCTTCTATGCTTTGCCAGTATTTCTTTTCCATTGATAGTATGTTGTTTATGGCTTATTCTTTTAGGTTATGGTTGATGTTTGGCGGGTATTACCCATTACCAGGGACCACTTCTGATCTCCTCAATGTCGCCTTAATAGTGACAGCTCATACAGTCTTCACCCCCTAATTCTGCAGCGGTTACACCGTCAATTTCGCCGTTTCTTATTTTTTCGTGTAGTCTTTCGTAAATCTCGAAATAGGGATTGTCAAGGAAATCCACATCACTGTCGCGGTGGCAGCTGAGACACCAACCCATGGAAAGGTCTTCCACTTGTTTGAGGATGTGCATTTCTTCCACCTGTCCGTGGCAATCGCTGCAATCTACTTTTCCGGCATTTACATGCTGTGCGTGGCTGAAGAAGCTGTGGTCAGGCAGCTTATGTACCCGTATCCACTCCAGGGGCTCGTCTTTTTCAACGGCACTATGTATTTTGTTGATTTCAAAACGGCCGCTCAGGGTGCCTTCTCGCACTACATTATGGCAGTTCATACATACATTGTTGGAGGGGAAGTTGGCCGTCATACTGTAATCGGCCGTGAAGTGGCAATAGTTGCAATCGATTTCATTTTCACCTGCATGTATAAGGTGCGAAAACTTGATGGGCTGGTCAGGAGCATATCCCACGGTACGGCCCAGGTTTTGGGCTTCTGCCATGGCAAATTGCCCGTGCACGGCAATTCCCACAAAAAGCACAAGGATATGGATGCCCTTGAATTTTATTTTACGGGTAATGATAAGGTCGATGAGTGCCAGTAGCATTAAAACACCGAATCCCCAAAAAATAAAAGCTCTCACAGGGTGTGCCTGCAGCTTCCCGGGGCCTTCTTCCAGCAACTTGCTATAATAGGCCTCCAGTTGGTGCTGCTCCTCTGCTGTTATGGTCATCCCTGCATGGTCTTCCATCAGTCGCATGGAAACAGGATTGTTCATAATATCCATAATGCTGTAGTCTTCATTTTCAGACCAAAGCACGGCCATTTCCCAGGCAGCCGGATTCCAGTTAATTTCCTGCTGGGGTTGGGTGTAGTGGCAGGAGGCACAATCGTGCTGCCCGCTGCCAAAGGGTACCAGTCCTTTGAAAAGTCTTTCTCCGCGACGGATTTGCCGGGAGGTGTATTCGCCTCTCACGAAGGGTAGCTCCTCCGCTTCTTCAGTGACTGCTTCTTCAGTGACTGCTTCTTGAGGCAGAGTATCTGTAATTTCCTCTGTTATCTCACCATGGTTTACCTGCAAGGTATCTGCAGGGTTGGCATATACCCCCAATGATAAAAATGCAATGATGAAAATTGAGCAAAGCGAAATTGCAGGCAACAGCAGGAAAGGTTTTGCCCACCCGAATGTGTTTTTAAGGAAAAATTTCTTCATGTGTTGTTTGTATTTCACAAAAAGTGTTATTGTTTTACTGAGAAATCTTTGATAAACCTATTTCGGAATTTTAATGCTTAATTGTTGATAATAGGTGAATTAAGCCCTCTTGTATTCCTGAACCCTTTGTTGTTAAAGCTGTTCCATGGTTTGCGCAACTAAATTATGAAAAAAAATAGTTAATGCAACTTGGTTGGATAATTCATAATGTTTCAAAATAAAGACCCTCTATTTATGTATGTGAATATCTTTATTCAAGACAGAAAAAGCAGACTAAATTATAGCCTGCTTTTTCTGTTATTGTCAGCCGTACGCATAGTGTGCACTAGAAATATATTATTGTATTTCTTTTTTCGGGGATTTTTACCACCATAAAGGCAACCTCTTCCATTGCATGGCAGGTATTGCAACTGGCGGTGAATCGGGTAAAATTTTGGAGAAATTTTTCTTTATTCCCTTCTTCTATTATCTTCTCCATTTCCGGTAATGCTACACTCATAAACTGCTGTGATGAGGTCTCACGTTCAGGACGCCTGACAAAGCCACTTTCCAGTGCTTCTTCAATATGTTCTCTTTGGTATTCTGCGTATTCCCAGTTCTGATCCTGGCCTGCCCAGTAAAGTTCCTGGTATCGATACCCGACTTCTACCATGGTGCGGCTGAACCCCTGAAATTGATCTTCAATGGTGTTGATGATTTCTTGTTGGGTTTCGCCCAGCCACTCAGCTTCATAGCTTTCCTTTTCCTGTGGGGTATTGTTGCATGCCTGAAAAATCAGACCGGTGCAAAAGAGGATAAAAATAAAGGGTGCAATTTTTCGCATAACTCAGTTTTTTGGTTTATGCGAATATATTGCAAATTGAGGAAATATAACGACAAAAGTCCTGTTTTTGTAGTTATTTGGAAGGATTCTAAATTGACCTGTACGGTTTAACCTCCCGGAAAAACGCTATCCCTTTTCTTTTAAAACACTGATTTTGCCATCATTGGGCTTGAAGTAGCATTTGAGGCTACTGCAATCTACTGTTGGGGAAGTGTAAATTACCACTTCTGTATCTTCCCCTGCAAGGTTTTCCACTTTGCAGGTGAGCTCTTTGTATTCTCCCAGAAATCTTTCTTTCACGATGTTTCCGCAAAAGCAGTCGTGGGATTCCTCGATAAGAGTAAATTCCTCAGGGCGAATGGAAATCATAACTTCATCCAAAGAGGCAGGGAGGGGAGTGTCAGATTTGATAACTCCCATAGGAGTGTGGTAGCCCTCCTTTGATAAGGTGGCCTTTATGAGATTCGTTTTTCCGAAGAAGTCTGCTACATAGGCATTAACGGGCTTATTGTAAACCGTATGTGGAGTGTCTGTCTGGAGAGCTTTCCCGTGACGGATTACCGCTACTTTATCGGCAATGGCCATAACATCCTTGGTGTCGTGTGTAACAAAGATGGCCGTGGCTCCTGTTTTTTTAACAATATCGCGGATGTCTTCACGCATCT
>SLOR01000155.1 GCA_007132395.1 Bacteroidales bacterium | reverse complement strand
TCGTTGATGCGTTTAATAACCTTTCAACCCTTCAACTTCTCAACCTTTTATCTCCTGCAAATTCTCCCTTATCATATCCTTCAGGTATCTCATTACCGAAGGTTCGCTGATATCCATCCCGTCCAGGGCTTCTTTCACTTCGCGGGTATCAAACACGTATTCATTGTCATTTACACTGTGCTTATAATACCATTCAATACCCGAAGTACCTCCTACCAGTATCATCATTACTCCGGGCATATCGCCCAAAGGAGGCCTGTCAATATGACTGAGCACAAAATGTGTCCTTACAATTGTACCTCTTCCCGGCTCCGATTCAACGGTAAGGTCTCCTCCGGCCTGCTGTGCACTTTGCTTGAAAAGTGACAGTCCCATACCCACTTTTCGTGTGGTGCGTGTGGTATAAAAAGGGTCTGTAACACGCTGCACAATTTCGGGTGCCATTCCTCTGCCATCGTCCTGAATGAGAATACTCAGCTTATCATTGTGCGAATCCTCACGAATATCAACCACAATATTTTTTGCTTTTGCACTCACCGAGTTCTGGGCAATATCCAATATATGCAGCGAAATATCCTTCATTTTTGTTACTCGTTTTTCACTTTTAACTCTTAACTTTTCACTTTTCACTAAAAACTCACCTTTCTCCCATCTTCCCCCCTCAGCGCCATTTTGATTTCCTTAAAGCTTAAAGCTTCTATTTCAAACAGGCAAACTTTTGTTCCGATATCAGCCGGAAAGTGTGCGTCGGAGCTTGAGGTAAAAGTGAAGGCTTCCAGGTAAGGGAATTTTTTCAACACTTCCTCTTTGCTTGTATGCCTTGATATTTCAAGTGCATCAGCTTTTATATCAGGCGGAACGAAACCCAGCTGGCTGGTAAGGCTGTATTTGGGTCGGTCGATATGAGCCGGGATAAAAAGCCCGTCCAACTCATGTACTTTTCTCTGTATCTGCTCAAGTGACTGGTCAAGGGCGGAAATGAGCAAATGCTCAACCTCTTCCACTATCATCTCTTCTTCATCCACAACCACCTGATGCCCAAAGTATTTCGGATTGTTTTTCACCTTTGCAATATGCTCATCCAGGTATTGCTGAAACTGAGCAAGTGTATCCACATTTTCAAAGAACGCAAGGCAGTGAACCTCTTCGCGGGTGGTAACCTCTGCCCCGCAAAGGGTAAAGATTCCTTTTTCTGCTGCCATTTTTTGTATGAGCAGGGCATGTTTGGTCGAATTATGATCCGTTATGCCCAGTATATCTATTTTCTTTTGTACAGCAGCCTCAACAATGTTGGCAGGGCTCATTTCCAGATCCCCGCAGGGCGACAGCAGGGTATGTATATGTAAATCGGCCCTGTATTGCTGCATGCTTTTTACTTTAGTAATTCATAAAGCTTTCCGGTAATCTCAAAAGTACTCATATCGGTACCCAGCAGTGGAATCCCTTCTTCATTGGCCTGATTGAGCGTATCTTCATCAGGCTTATGATTGTTGACAAGAATAATGGCTGCCAGATCTTTAAGAGAGGCGATGGCCATTACATTTTTGTGTGTTTGCAGGGTAAGCCATACCTGTCCTGTATCTGAATTGCCCATCACATCACTCAGGAGGTCAGAAACATATCCGCCTGTAATGGTGTTCTGAAGGCCCTGCTCACCTCCAAATACTCTTAACTCCAGTTTTTCAATCAATTGTTGAACATTCATTTTTTTGCCTCCTTACTTGTATTTTGTAAAAACTTTTCTTTACCCCATATTTTTTGCATGAGTTCCAGGGAGTCTTTTCCGGATAATTCTCCCTCCTGCTCCAGCCTTTTTTGCACATAAATGCACTGTTCTATCTGTGCCTGACCCTGCACGATATCTTCTGCCAAAGAGCTGCATTTGGGAGACCCGCATAAGCCGCAGTCCACATAAGGAAGGATTTCCATTATTTCATGCACCCTTTTCATTTTTTTCATGGCCATGGCGATGTCTTCATCCAGTTTTTCCATAGACCGTGGCTGGATTTTGTTTACCTGAATATTTTCCTCAAGAAAACCCTTGTACTGCAAAATAGGTCCCGGAGCGGCGTAGCGATAGTTTTTCTCCTGCTCCTTTTTCAGGGCGGATGCAGCCCGTTTCTTCATACGTTCCACGGTATAAAAACGATTGCTGCTGGTGAGTATTCCTCCGGCACAGCTTTCGTCACAGGCACGTAATTCCAGAAAATCAATATCCTTGTTCTCTTCGTTTTCCAGTTGCTCCAAAAACTCAATTACATTGCTTATTTCGTCAATGGCCAATGTGCGACCCGGCATGCTGGATGCCTCGCCATTGGTGGCAGACCAAAGCACTCCGCAGGACTTCATAGGGTCAAGCTGGGGTAACTGGCAGGAGTTTCTTCCAATAAAACCTTGCTTAACAGCCGTATATACCTTATTGAAAATAAAATCCATATTGATTACTCCGGTAATGGCTGAATCCTCTTGTCCCACAGGGCTTTTTACGGCTGCAATTTTGGCTGCACATGGGGTAATATAAAAGACACCAATGTCTTCTGCCTTATATCCTTCTTCAATCAGTTTCTGATTATAATATGCTGCGGCCACATCCAGGGGTGCTTTTAACAATACAAGATGATCGATAAGGGTGGGAAAGCGGACCTGAATAAGCCTTACTATAGCAGGGCAAAATGTAGACATTAGGGGCTTATTTTCCCCGTTTTCATTAATATATTCACGCATGAGGTCTTTCAATACCTCGGCTCCGTGCTCCACTTCATAAACATGGGTAAAGCCCAATTCCATGAGTACACTGGAAACCTGGGTTAGAGAAATTTCTTCAGGAAATTGCGCTAACAAAACCGAAGGAATCAGGGCCACACGTTGCTTGTAGCGGAAAATTTGGTTGAAATCATCCTGTTCAACAATAATGGCACCTACCGGGCAAGCCCTGTAGCATTTTCCGCAATCCACGCAATAATTATCCGTCAGTTCTGCTTTTCCCTCACGTATGCGAATGGCCTGGGTTGGGCACACATTCATACAATGAGAGCATCCTATGCAGACCTCCTTGCGGAATTTTAAAGCATGATGAAAATACTTGGTGCTCACTGTTGTTAGTTATTAGTTATCAGTTTTTAGTAAGTTGCGTTCTTCAGTCCTACTTTTCTGTTTTAAAGTACATGGTGATTTGTACTGTTGTTCCTTTTTCCACTTCACTTGAAATCTTCAGGTCGTCGGCATTTTTTTTCATGTTGGGTAATCCCATTCCGGCACCGAATCCCATTTCTCTTACTGTACTGCTGGCTGTGGAATAGCCTTCTTTCATGGCCTGCTCAATATCGGGTATTCCGGGGCCTTCATCCACGAGCTTTATAATAATTTTTTCTTCATCCAGTTCAACATATATGGTACCTCCGTAGGCATGGGCAACAATATTTACTTCTGCTTCGTAGGTAGCAACTACCGTTCTTTTTACAATGCTTAGATCCACATTGAGCTGCTTCATGAGTTTCTTTATCTCACTGGAAGCAAAACCTGCCCTTGAAAAGTTCCCACCTTCTATCTGGTACTGAAACTGCATATTCACCTGGTAACGATTGATTAATAAATTGGAGAAATTCCGGCCTGATAAAGTAAGCCACAGGTTTTAAACACTGTATAGCTACACTCAAGCACTATAATATCATTTTCCAGGGCCAGCTCTTTCATCTCGGGGCTAATCTTTTTATTACGGGCAAAAATGATACACTGTATATCCGACATTTCAGCAGTGCGCAGGGTTTGCATATTGGCCAGTCCGGTAATGAGCAATACATTATCCTCTTTCAGGGTAAGCACATCACTCATAAGGTCGGAGGCAAAGGCTATTTTCATATCATGGTCAGCGCGATCCTCTCCGCAAATGATGCTGGCTTTCAATATGTCGGCTATTTGTTTTACAGTCATGAATTTAATATTGAAAAAAAATCTTTTTTTTGGCAGTATCAATCAACCGATAAAAGGTCTGTTGCTTTGATGCTGCAAAGATAAGGTGTTGCAAATCAAAAACCAAAGAATGTTGTTATTTCTTTAACAACTAAAATTGAACGACAAACTGTCAAATAAAAACAACCCGCAAGTCGTATTTATAGACCTACGGGTTATAATGAGCAAAAGGACATGTAATTTAGAATGGGTTTAATTTATTATTGTTATGTGAGTTAACAACTCTGCAGCATCAGTGATTGAGCCTATTGAGAATTACAGCCAAATCAGAGTAAACAGAGGTATTCTCAACAATAATGTTATCAGGTACTTTAATAGACTGGGGGGTAAAATTCCATATGGCCCTGATGCCCCATGCCACCATGAGGTCGGCAATTTCCTGGGCCCGGGCATCGGGAGTGGTAATTATGCCTAGCCTTACCTTCATTTTACGGGAGAGGTCACGAAATTCATCAATGGGATAAATGGAAACCCCATTGAGGGATTGGTTGATAGTCTCGGGGTTTACATCAAAACCCGCAACAATATGTAAGCCATAGCTTTTTAATCCTTCATACTTGATGAGAGCCTTTCCAAGGTTTCCCACACCAAACAGAAAAGCTTTTTCGTGGTTGTTGAAATCAAGAAAGTTGATGATGGTATCAATAAGCTGTTCTACATTATACCCCACCTTGGTACGGCCTTTTATACCTGTATACGACAGGTCTTTGGTTACCAGGGTAGAATCCATCTTAAAATTGGCAGCAATCTGGCTGCTTGACACAAACTCGATATTATTTATCTTTAAAGCCTTGAAAAAGCTCAAATACCCCGGCAAACGCCTTAGCGTGGGTTCGGGGATGGGACTTGAATCACCTTTTCCATTACCTGATTTTACTCTCATAGTTAATCACCTTTCTTTTCCGGTTCTATTGATTACAGATTCTTACAAAACCTTTTTCGTGTATCTGCGCACAGTCATTAAACAATATTTTCTTTATTGCAAAACTATAACGACTAACAATATAAACCAAATTAATTTTTAATAATTGTTA
>SLOR01000260.1 GCA_007132395.1 Bacteroidales bacterium | reverse complement strand
TTCTCCGGTCTCCCTTTAAAGTTCTACTACCTTCTTGCTCATCAGGTAGTGCCTGAACTCGTTGCTGAATTTTTTTTCCAGCCCTCCGAAGATGCATGAATTAAAAGGGCAGGAGTCGCAGTGCATTTTACAGCCGGGGTTGTCTTCCAGTTCGCCTTCAATAAGGTTATATATTTCCAGCATATTTACTTCTTTTGCTTTATCACTTACCAGGAAACCTCCTTTGGGTCCGCGGGTAGAAAGCAGGTAACCGTTTTTTACCAGCTGCTGCAAAATCTTTGAAATGTGATTTTTCGAAAATCCTGTAATATCAGCTATCTCCTGCGTATTAATCAGCTTTTCACTACGGGCAATCAATCCCATTGAGTGAAGGGCAATGGTTGCAGCTTCTGATATGTTGAAGATTTTGCTCACAATTATTTAATTAGTTATATTTCTAAATAAGTAAATAGGTAAATGAATACGCAAATGTATGAATGATTTTTTAAATAGAAAAATAATTGTGGTATTAATTTACCACAATGTTTAAAATTTTTTTCAGGTGTCTGAAAATCAGTAGTTAGCAAAAAGGAGTTTTTCGGGAAGGAATGATGAAAGATAGATTCTTAACTTTGAATCATAAATGCATAATAAGGTTTGTAATTAGTGAGTTATGTTTGCAGGTGAAAATGGGTTGGCTTTAGCCAATGGTTACCGGAGGCCTATTCTTATGAATCTTGTAAATATTTAATTAAAACGATTTAATAAGATATGTAAAAGAAAAAAACCGGTACCTTTACATAAAAATTTACCCTATGATATTACAGGTTTATGGAATAAGTATACAGGGGAAGGTTAGAAAGAACAACGAGGATAGTATTCTTATTGGGGATTGCATTTTTACTGATGCGGAGCATAGTGAAAAAATTGCCGAAGAGCAAACGGCTGTTTTTGCAGTGGCCGATGGAATGGGCGGACACAAAGCAGGGGAGGTGGCCAGCAAAATTACTCTGGAACGCCTGCGGGAGTTTGTAAACAAGCTCTCCCATGGAAAAGAGACAATAGAGTTGAAAGACCTGATGGGGAAATGGGCTCATGGTGTATTTACTGAACTATGGAACATGGGCAAGACAGATGAAACTATAAGGGGTATGGGCTCCACGCTGAGTGGCATATTATATTATAACCATAAGTTTTTCTGGTTCAATGCAGGCGACAGTAGAACATATATTTACCGAAATGGCTCACTTACACAGCTTTCCACAGATCACTCCGAATCTGCTAGGTATAAGGATTCTTTACTTCCTTCAAACTTTATAAATAATTGTATAGGCGGAAGCAAGCCTCCTTTTATAGACATGGAGGAGGTAGAAGTAAAACAAGGCGATGTTCTGCTGATTTGTTCTGATGGGCTCACAGATATGCTGCCTGATGCACTCATTGCGCAGTACTTGAAAAATCCTGATTGCCACATCCTGGTAAAGCAGGCCAATGATAATGGAGGAAAGGACAATACTTCGGTAGTTTTGATTGAAGTGACAGCGTAAATGATTGTTAAGTTCCAGGCAATCATCCACCAGGAAAAGCTAAACCCATTCAACTGATAATGCCTCTGCAGTAAAGTTCTGCAGAGGCATTATCAATAAAAAATACAGACTACCATTTTTATTTTATGGTGTGAAGCCGCCGGCAATTATTCCTTTATGCACCTAACAGACAATTTCCTTTCGGAAAAATCTGAAGCCACAATATGAAATTCGGGAGAACTGGTTTGCATTGAAAAATGATAATTTGAGTTTTTATCTTCTGCGGGGGTAGCGGTCCAGAAAATTGCCCAGCGGCCCAGATGTTGAAAACCCAGGTCTTCGGAATAGTAAGCTCCTCCTGCTTTTGCAGAAAAGCCTGTCGCATTACTTGCATATTTATTGGGTGCGTCCCAATATTCTGTACCAAATATTTTTAGTTTTCCTCCTGCATTTTCACTTCCTCCGAAACTTTCTGCTAATAATTCCACTTCCTCTGCCAGGGGTAGCCTCCATCCGGCCGGACATGCTGATTCTGCTGCCTCGTTGCTGTATAATAAACCATACCGGGCATGATTATCAGGATGGTAATCGTAGGGGATTGCTCCTTCCACTTGATAGTTCAGGTTTTCAGCCATCCAGGTGGACCCTTCAATATCAATGGTTTGGTATTCACGATTATTTCTGGGGTCAGTAAATGAGCCAAAACTGTGCTGGTGTAGCTTAACGGTGATAAAGTCTTTTTTAACAAGCGTATCAGCTCCAAAATTATTGGCGGCAATTAATTGTACATCAAACGTCCCGGGCTCAATGAAAAGTGTAGTAACATTCTCACTGTAAGAGGTATCTCATTGAGCTCCTTCAAAAATCCACTCAAATGTAAGGGGAAAGTTTTCGGATTGATTTTGAAAATGAACCTCCTGCCATACAAATATTTCCTGCTCCGAAGCCTCGAAAGCGGCTACAGGGGTTGTGTCGGGTAGCGACTCATCATCGTCGTTACAAGCGCTGAATGATAGCAGGGCAAAAATGATAAATAAAACAGGTAAGGGTAATTTTTCTTTGAAAATACTGCAATGCATAATAACTTTTTTTAGGGGTTCTTACAATTAAAATCGCGCAAACAGCATTCCATAATTTTATTCATACCGTAATGATATTGCGTTGTTTGCTGCAATGCAGTTAGTTGTGAAAATGTAAAAAAAATGTATTCGAAAAGCAAAAATACAACAGAAGATAAGCCTGTTCGTATACGGACAAATGTGTTGGTAAACGAACACCTTTTTCAAATTATTAAAACCCTCTTTCCTTTTTTATGGTGTTCCAGGCTTCGTTTACCTGCTGAAACTTTTCTTTGGCGGCCAGCTGAAATTCTTCGCCCAGATGGCTCACCCTGTCGGGATGGTACTTTAAGGCCATGGCACGGAAAGCCTTTTTGATTTCTTCTTCACTGGCATCCTGAGAAACTTCCAGAATTTTGTAGGCACTCCGGGAGTCTTTTACAAACATGTTTTTAATAGAAACCAAATCCGCATCAGGTATTCCCAGCCAGCGGGCTATATCTTCAATGGTTTTTACTTCAGTAGGATGGGCATGGCCATCGGCCAATGCAATACCAAAGAGGTAATGCAACAATTGTAGACGGCTGTGCATATCCATATTGTTGCGGATTTGCAAACACACCTCCTGAACCGGAATATTCTGCTTTAGGATATCACGAAAAGCGTGCATGTAATGGCGTGTTGTCTGCTCACCAAAGTTTTGCAGAAAAAAAGATTTAATGAAATCCAGCTCCGATTTGAGCTGCTTGCCATCGGCTTTCATAACTGCAGCGGAGAGAATCAAAAGGCTGATGCGGAAGTCGCCGGAGCGGGTGCGGGTACCCGGGTGACTGCCTTTGTATTCATACTCCCCTGAGTTCATACCATCAAATGCCGAACCCATAAGAAAACCCAGGATGGCTCCTATGGGGCCACCCACTGCCCAACCCAGGCCTCCCATTATCCATTTGCTGTAACTGCTCATATTGAAATAGATGTTTTTTGTATTTATGTTTAATTGTTTAAGCTTTATGGCCCTGTTCTTAAGAAATATAGCTTCCTATAACAGAAGATTTTCTAATCTACTTATAATATACCTTCCTGATTGCTTGCCCGATATGGGCTACTATATCTCCTGCCAGCATGCTCTCCATGGGTTTTCTTTTTATGGCCAGATCGGCTGCCAGGCCATGCAGAAATACTGCCGCCATGGCACTGTGCATGGGGGAAAATCCTCTTGCTATCAAACCCAGTATCATACCCGTAAGCACATCGCCACTGCCTCCGCTGGCCATACCCGGATTGCCGGTGGAGTTGAAGATAACCTGTTTGTCGGGGGTAATAATGGCTGTATGAGCCCCTTTGAGCACCACGTAACAGCGGAATTTAAAGGCAATCTCCCTTGCTTTTTCAAGCCTTTCCCAGTCGGAATTGCATTTACCGGTCAGCCGTTCAAACTCACCCACATGCGGGGTAAGTATGCTGTTGGGAGGCAGAAAGGCCAGCCAGGTGGGGTTCTCTGCCAAAATATTCAAGGCATCGGCATCCAGCACCATGGGAAGTGTTGTGTTTTGAATAAGTAACTTGAGGGCATTCTGGGTCTGGGGCTCGGTGCCCAATCCCGGACCTATGCCAATGGCATTGTATTTCATATGCTGTTTTATACCGGTGAAAAATTTGTCGTCTTCATCAATGGAAGCCATGGCCTCGGGTACACTTTGCTGCTGTACGGTATAATTGAGTGCAGGAATATGCGTGGTAAGTAATCCCGGCCCCATGTTAAGGGCAGCCCGTGAGGCCAACACTGCGGCTCCACTTTTGCCATAGCTGCCTGCAATGAGCAATGCGTGACCCAGGGTGCCTTTATGGTCAAATTTTTCGTGGTAGCGGTAAAAACTTTGCAGGTCTTCGCTTAACAGAAAATGATAAGGTGTGTCCTGCTGCGAAAGAAATGCTGTGTCGAGGCCAATGTCCAGTACCTTCCACTGCCCCGTAAAACGATGGCTGGAAGGAAACATAAAGGCCAGTTTGGGCAGCTGGAAAGTAAAGGTGTAATGCGCCCGGATAATGTTTTCTGGAATATTTTCACTGTTGTTTTCTCCATACAGGCCACTGGGCAGATCCACGGCAATAACCTTTGCTCCCGAAGCATTGATGTGTTGAACTACTTTGGCCAGAAAACCTTCAAGGGGCCGGGTTAAACCACTGCCCAATAATGCATCAATCACTATATCTTCAGGTTTCAGAGCTGGAAGTTCTGCTTTGTCGAGGATTTCAATTAACTCTGCCCGCCTTATTTTTTTCAATCGTTTTTCATTGATGGCAAAATCATCCGAAGCGTTTTCACTATGTACAATTTTCCAGGCCTTCACCTTGTATCCCGACAGCGCCAGCATACGCGCCACTGCCAGTCCATCGCCCCCGTTGTTTCCCATTCCACAGAAAATATGAAGGTTATCCTGTTTTTTGATGAGTT
>SLOR01000031.1 GCA_007132395.1 Bacteroidales bacterium | reverse complement strand
GTATTGTTTATTATCATCGGCTATCGTGCCATCAATGATGCTGCACTTATCAGTAAACTGTTTACCATTGCCGGTTACACCTATGGGCCCTTGCTGGGTTTGTTCTTTTTTGGATTATACACTAAAAAGAAAGTGAAAGACAAATGGGTGCCTTTGATTTGTATTGCCTCTCCCATATTGAGCTATCTTCTTAGTATTAACTCACAACAATGGTTGTGGGGCTATCGTTTTGGCTTTGAAATCCTTATCGTTAATGGCCTGATTACTACCCTTGGACTTTGGGCGTTGAGCCGAAAATAAACTACCTCCCTTTTGTTCTTTTTTGCAATAATTCTTAATGTTGAAAGGTTTTGTGAAGCTGTCCTGCATTTTGTATTTTAAAGCAGTGAACATAATTGTTTAAATTGCAGATTAACAGTTGATTGCGGGTTATTATTCTTGCATGAAAAAATTATATCTAAATGTTTTTTGTATTTAAAAATACATTACAATTGCAATAAGTTTCAGGCTTTGAATAAAGCTGTTCAATTGCAGTGAATTCAACACTTTCGAGACTATGGCCTTTAATTTTTTTTTGTACGAAACAGTTTTTTAAGAAAAAAACGATGAAAGCTTCCGAGCTTCAACCCAAGGTTGCTGTTACTGGATGTAATGGTATTCCTGAGGCCGATGAACCTGACGAACCTCCAAGTGGTGCGTCTCTTTCAATGCCTACCCCCAAAACACTAAATGGTACGATTGTTTCCAATCGTTCGCTGGATTTCCTACACCGATTTTTTTCAGATGCAAGTATCCGTGACTGGAACAGCTGGCAATGGCAGTTGAAAAACTCCTTTACCAGTTTACAGTCTCTTAGCAGGGTTTTGCAACTGAGTGAAAATGAAATCAAACCCCAACCGGGTTTTCACGACAACTTACCCATTCGTATCACACCTTATTATGCCAGTTTGATGGATGCTGCTAACAGCCAGCAGGCAATCAGGCGCAGTATGGTTCCGGTAATTGATGAGTTTGTGGTAAGTCCGGGAGAGGCTTCCGACCCTTTATCAGAACACCACGACAGCGTAGTGCCCAACCTGGTGCACCGATACCCCGACAGGGCTTTGTTTCTGGTTACCGGTTTTTGTGCCGCATATTGTCGTTATTGCACACGTTCGCATATGGTGGCATCACAAAAATGTCATCAGGGGGTGCATGCCTGGCTACCGGCCATCAGTTATATTCGTGAACATACAGAAATCCGCGATGTACTTATATCCGGGGGCGATGCCCTTACATTGCCCGATAAACTTCTCGATTTCCTGCTTTCTTCTTTACGCAATATTGCGCACGTGGAAATCATCAGGATAGGAAGCAAGGTACCTATTGTACTGCCTCAGCGCATTACCCGCCAACTGTTGGGAGTGCTGAAAAAATACCATCCGCTCTATATCAGTATTCACGCCACTCACCCCGATGAGCTTACTCCTGAAGCAAGTGTTGCATTGCAAAAACTTGCCGATGCCGGTATTCCTCTGGGAAGTCAAACTGTATTGCTCAAGGGTGTGAATGACGATGTAGCCACAATGCGTTTATTAATGCAGGGATTGCTTAAAAACCGCGTTCGACCCTATTACCTTTACCAGTGCGACCCTATCCTGGGTTCGGCTCACTTTAGAACTACCATAGCTAAAGGGCTGGAAATCATTGAAGGCTTAAGAGGGCATACTTCAGGTTATGCTGTACCACACTACGTAATCGATGCACCCGGAGGTGGCGGTAAAATTCCGCTTTTGCCCGATTACTATCAGGGAAGGCAAAACGGGAATGTAGTGTTACGCAATTACGAAGGGAAAATATTTTATTATCCCGACTCTTGCTGAGGTCTTCTGATTTTGATTGTCCTTTCTTATAGTGCTGCACCTAACAACAAACTACTGCTATGTTTCGCATCAGAAAAGTGAATGATGATTTGTTCCCAATGAACAAGAATGCCGTGGAGCAGGTAATGGAGATTCTGCGCCATCATTTTTCAGATATGAAAGAGGAAAAAATCCTGTCACTTCCCGAGCAATTGCGCAATCCGCTCAAATACCGTTTCCGAAGCATTTTGTTTGTAGCCGATAAGTTTAATGGAACCATCAGGGGCTTCGCCCTTTTGCTGCACGCCCCGGATTTGGACTTTTGCTTCCTGGATTATATTGCCACGGGCAAAAACCAGGTAAGCTCGGGTATTGGAGGCGCCTTGTACTCCCGTTGCAGGGAAGAGGCCCTCTTGCTCAACTGCTGTGGTATTTTTATGGAATGCTTGCCCGACGACCCACTGCTTTGCGACAATCCGCAACTGCTGAAACAAAATGCCAGCCGACTGAAATTTTATGAAGGGTTCGGAGCTCGCCCTATTGCCAATACACTTTACGAAACGCCGGTGAAAGAAGGGGAGACCTGTCCTCCATACCTGGTTTTTGATTGCCTGAATGGTAACCCTATGCCCACGGCAAAAAATACACGCCGTATTGTAAACGCTATTTTAAGAAGAAAATACGGTGACTATTGCCCAATTGATTATATCAACCGTGTTGTGGATTCTTTTCAGGATGACCCAGTTTTATTAAGACCTTTTCGCTACGTAAAAACCATCGCCACCAAAAAAAATAATCATACTGATGACATTTCCGGTGCAACTGTTTCTGGCAATACTCCTTCAACGCAGCCGCCTGCATTAAAAACTGTTTTTCTTGCCGTAAATGATGAACACGCCATCCACCACGTGCGTGAAGTGGGCTATGTGGAAGCGCCGGTGCGCATACCTGGAATTCTGAAAGCCTTTGAAAATTCAAATCTGTTTCAAAACCTCGTGGTGAAAAGTTTTCCTGAGAAATTTATCCGGCAGGTCCATCAAAAGGATATGGTAGATTTTCTGAAAAGTGCCGGGACTAACTTCCCTGCCGGCAATTCGATATATCCCTACATTTTCCCCATACGTAATGCGCACAAAAAACCAACGGATACCTCAGTACTGGCAGGTTATTATTGTATCGATACTTTTACGCCTATCCATAAAAATGTATGGAAGGCTGCCTCCCGTGCTGTAGATTGTGCCCTGAGCTGCGCTAATGCCCTCATTGAACACGGCGGACTGGCCTATGCCCTGGTAAGGCCTCCCGGTCACCACGCCGAAAGCCGCGTGTTTGGTGGCTTCTGTTATTTAAATACAGCAGCCGTGGCAGCCAACTATTTCTCTATGCTGGGTAAGGTAGCTATTCTGGATATCGACTACCACCATGGCAACGGGCAACAGGAAATATTTTACCAAAGGAAGGATGTGCTTACGCTCAGTCTGCACGGACATCCGGCCACTACTTATCCCTACTTTTGCGGGTTTAGGGATGAAAAGGGTGCAGGAGAGGGTTTGGGATATAATTACAACTACCCGCTTAAGGAAGGAACTGACGCCGGCACATACAGAACTGTGCTGTTGGAGGCTTTGCAAAGGATTGAAACATTCAAACCGGCATTCCTTGTGGTATGCCTGGGGTTGGATACCGCCAAAGGCGACCCTACGGGCACTTTTACCTTTACCGCCAGGGATTTCGAAGTTAATGCCGGAATGATTAGCAGGTTAAAAATTCCCACCCTGGTGGTACAGGAGGGAGGATACCTGAGTCGCACCCTGGGTATCAATGCCCTAAACTTTTTTAAAGGACTAAGAAAAGGATTTTATTCCTGAACTTAGTAAACCCACGCATCACACCACATTCAATTTATCAACCAGGAAGAATTAGAACAATCAGAATAATATGAGGAACCCCAAGAAATTATACAAAACCGTGGGCTTTACCTACGACCTGAAAAGTGATTATATAGCCAAAGGCTTCACAGAAGAGGAAGCGGCTGAATTTGACAGCCCTGAAACCATTGAAGGCATCAGCAGCGCCTTGCAACAACTGGGGTTTAAGGTGGTTGAAATCGGGAATGTGGAGTCGCTTATCCACCGCATTGTTCGCGGCGAGCGATGGGATTTGGTTTTTAACATTTGTGAGGGGGTAAAGGGTGTAGGACGGGAAGCACAGGTGCCTGCTGTGCTCGAAACTTTCCAGATTCCCTGTGTGTTTTCCGATGTGCTGGTAATGGCACTGAGCCTGCATAAAGGAATGACCAAGCATGTAATCCGGGATTGTGGCATCCCTACAGCTCCCTTTATTGTGGCACACCGACCTGAAGATATTATTAATCATCCGCTTTCTTATCCTTTATTCGTAAAACCTGTGGCCGAAGGCACGGGCAAAGGCATTGCTGCCGATTCTAAAGTTTACAACTACGAGCAGTTGCAAAAGGTTATTGCAGACCGCTTCTGTCGGTATGACCAGGGTTTGCTCATTGAGGAGTTTTTGCCCGGGAGGGAGTTTACCGTGGGTATTGTGGGTACAGGGCACAATGCCCGGGTTATAGGGATGATGGAGGTGTGTTACAAACCCCACGAAACCTCAGGGATTTATTCCTATAATAATAAAGCCCATTACGAAAATTTTGTGGAATATGCTGATGTGGAACCTCAGGTGTACAGCCTGTGTGCCAAAGTGGCCCTGGATGCCTGGAAGGCATTGGGATGCAGGGATGGTGGCAGGGTGGATGTGCGTATGGATGCTGCAGGTATCCCCAATTTCATTGAGGTAAACCCCCTTGCAGGACTCAATCCTGTACACAGCGACCTGCCCATACTGGCTGCCCGCGCCGGCATTTCTTATGTTGAGTTAATAGATTTAATAATGCAAAGTGCTCTGCAACGCATTGCCACTGAAGAGAAAGGAATTACCGCACAACAATTGAAAGATTTATCCTGATAATACTGGTATGAAGAAAATTCTGATTTTACATAGTCCTCTTTCTGAGAATGCCCCGGCTGATGAACTGGATGTTTTGCAGGAAGCTGAGTTTTTTGCAAAAGCATTGTGTGCAATGGGATATGAGACTGCCATCATTCCCTTTCCTTATGATGTGCTGCAATTGAAGAATTTACTGGAGGAGCATAACCCATTTAT
>SLOR01000085.1 GCA_007132395.1 Bacteroidales bacterium | reverse complement strand
GTCAATTACCCACTTTACAAAATGATTTCCTGCCTCGGCAATGGCGGTAATCTCTACCTGGCTTTCCTCCACATAGGTATGGGCACCGGGAGCCGGCTGTGTTGTGCCGTTGCCCTGCACTGACAGGGTTAATTCATAAAAGTCGGCAATGGGTTCGGTGAGTATAACATTCCCATTAACTATACCGGTGAGTATATTGTTTGCTTCGGCATCCACAATGCTTACATCCTGCGGTTGCAAAGTATAGATACCCTCAGTATAGGGTGTATGCAATGAGAAAGACAGAACATTACCTTCGTTTCCCTGAAACGCCTCATTATTGGATGAATAGGCCAGGAAACGAATTTTATCACCCACTAAATTTGTCTGCAGGGCGTGATTGGTTTCCCGGCCCGATAATTGGGCTGATTCGCTTACAAAAGAAAACCCTTCAGGCAGGGGGATGTCAAACTGAAATGCCGAAAAGGGCTGTTCGTTATCAATGGCCACGTCGATAATTGCCTGTTCTCCGCCCGGCACTTCAGCATCATGAATTATCAGCTCATTCAAAGGGTCGGGGGGTGTATTTACCTCAACCATTACAGCGGAAGCACTCACCTCAAGGCCTTCACCATCAATATCTGAAAGGATTACTCCTTCCGGAGAAAAAGTAAAGGTTCCTTCCTGGGAAGGCAGCTGAACATCAAACCGGGCAATAACGCCGCTGTTGCCGTTAAAATTGGCAGAAGGCAATGCCCAGGCAATAATTCTCAGAGTATTATCATTAACAAGGGAAGCATCAATATCATGGTTTGTAGTAGCACGCAGTTCGTCAAGGCTAATACTTGCATGCTGATAAACAACGCCCTCGGGCAATATAATGTCAATCTGAAAAGCGGCTGCAGCATCAGGATTGTCAAGAACAAGTTCTGCCTCCACAACTTGTTGGGTAACTCCATCTGGAATTTGCAGAGAAAAAGTATTGCCTGCCTGGCCGGCACCGCCCCATAATAACAGTCCCGTCAGCAGGAGTAATATTTTAGAATAGTTCATCACAAGTATATCGGTTTATGAGTTGAAGGTTTTTTTGTATTGTAAAATATTGATATCTTTTTTCTCAGTTTTTAATCCACGGATTTTCTAATGAAGGGCAGCAAATCCTCCCGACCTGCATCACGGATTTCGCGCTTTAACCAATGGTTTGTTTTTTTCTCCTTCTCCAGTATTAAATGTACAAGTGCCACCAAATCCTCTGTATCTACAACCCCTGTATTGTTGAAATCAGCAGCAGGGTCATATTTTTCATTAAGGATTAAATCAATAAGCAGGACCAAATCCTGAACGTTGATAACCCCGTCTTCATTGATGTCGCCCAGGATGGGCTCATTGTTGTACGGGTCAAACCCATTGAGTGTAATGATACCGGTATTATCGGGATCAAGCCAGTTGCTCAGGCGGGTAGTTTGGGTTCCGCCCCCAATCCATGAGGCTGAAAGTTTACCATACCAGTCGGGGGATGTGTTTCCGCAGGCAGCTGAACCTCCATGCAATTGCCCGATGATACGTCCCTGGGGGTCATAAAGCGGAGAGCCTGAAGAACCTCCTTCGGTGGTAGTACCATCGCTCCATGAAGCCAGGCGCCAGTGTGTTGTTCCGGAACCGGTGTTACCACCATAGCTGCTGGTGGTAACACCGCCATTGGCCCAGCTGATTTTTTTGATATCGCCGCGGGGATGGTGAATTCCCACTACAGTGCCTGTAATGGCAGCATCAGCCGTACGATTCCAGCCCGCGTAATAGGGATTAAACTCTTCGGGTGGGGTTGAGCTCATTTCCATAAGCCAGAAATCGGCCGAGGTATGTCTTGCTTTTTGTATTCCACCGGAAATAGATTGATACGAGGGTGAAGAAGAAGGATTTTCGCAGGTTGCACTTTGCCAGTTAAACCAGAAAATTACTGTGGAAGGAGTTCTGTAACAATGGTTGGCTGATAAAACATAGGGAGTGCCATCAAGACGGGTGTTGTTTATCAAGGAGCCCGAACAAAAGCCATTACTTCCTGTTACCAGCATCACCACGGAATTGATTTGATTTTCCCAACCCTGGGATTCCTCACAGGCCACATTTACATTGCACCAGCCGGCATCCCCAAAAGCTCTGGAAAAATCTCCCACACCCCGGTAACCGTGGGTTACGGTTTGCAGAGAAAGTTCCCCGCGGAAGGCAGCAGAAGCAGGCTCGTAATATTCAAGGATAATTTCATCGGTAAGCATCAGAGTGGTGGCGAAATATCCGTCGTCCTGGTTGTTGAAATCGGTAAAAGCTCCCAGTATATGTTTGCCATCGGGGCTGTAAATAAACAGCTCAGCTCCGGGGGGCAATCGATAGTTGTCGAAGGTAAGGTTCAGTGACAAGGCCCCCGGCGATTTTATTCCTAACCTCCAGATGGCTGCACCGTCCTCCATGTAAGTCCATTTACCTGCATTTTCGAGCGAATAGTTCACTTCGATATTTTCGCCAAAACGCCAGGGAACCGGTTCGTAATCGAAAACAGCATCCTCCTGTTGCAGGCGCTCAAGGTTGATGGGAGGCATCTCTTCAAAGACAAGGGCATCAAAGCCAGCCCGAACCGTAGGTTCCAGCATGCGGGGCTGACCTCCCTGACTAATCTGCGCAAGTAAAACGACAGGAATAAACCCAATGAGTAATAAATTCAGAAATATAATCTGTAACAACTTTTTCATACAGTGTATCATTTTGGAAATGAACAGAAACAAACCCATTGGCAAACTTGCCAACAACGCAGCGCGCCAATGGGTTCATACAAATTTACTCAATAATCACCTTTAATTCCTTATTAAATAACTGCAAATGAGTGGATGGATGATTTGCTCTTACACGTAGTAGGTAAATTCCTTTTTCAAGATTTACGGAAAACGGCAACTGATGCCTTCCTGCCGCATAAACCTCCTGATTTTTTGACAGAACCGTACGGCCCAGTATGTCATGCAGGTTAATATGCAGCGTGGCAGGAGTCTCCAGATCCAGTGTCAGGTAAAAACGGCGTGAAGCGGGGTTGGGATAAACCTGAATTGTATTGAGCCACTCATTGTACTCCTGCAAGCTCGTGCTAACACGAGGCAATACTTCCACTTCCTGCGCGTCAAAGTTGGAGGCTTCCAGGTTTGTCCACTGCAGATTTCGGGGTATTTGCGCTAACCGAATCAGATCAGACAATCCTTCCGGCAGATAAGTATCTCCAGGCGCAAACACCACTGTCCGCAACACATTGCCATCAATACGATAAGCAAGTTGAAAGCTATCATCCATAATCATGGGGTGAAGGTCAGCTGCATTATCTGCAGTAAATTCAAGTAATAAAACTGAGAGGCTACCATCCGACTCCAGCTGTACCCATTGCTCTGCCATTCCTATCCAGGCAGTTTCAGACTCGTAGGTCTCTCCTGACTTGTTTCGGCCGAGGATTACATTAATCAAAGCAGCCAAATCACTGGTTGTAATGGTGCCCGACTGGGTAAAATCAGCCGCTTCATGGAAGGCTTCATCGAGTATAAGGTAGGCCATCAGCACTACATCAAGGACATTTACCATGCCGTCGGCATTAATATCTCCCATCATCACATTGGGGTTGCCATCAATATTTCCCCATACATCCTCCACAAGCACCTCGCCGGTAATTTCCACTTCCCTGTTGGGATCGCCTACCCATTCTCCTCCATCCCAGGAGTTGCCAAAAGCATCAGAGAAATACTTGTACTGGTATTCACCTGCAGCCAGGGGTATCGTTGTGGAGTACACCAAACTTTCAGGTTCAGGATTGGCGGTAATTTCGAAGGCATCAAGCATAAAAATAAATGCGTCATGCGAAACGTAATTAATGGCCACATGAATGTTTTCGCCCTCAAATTCACTTAAGTCAAAGGTGAATTGGGTCCATTGTGTAGGGACTTCCAGGTAGTCTCCCTCACTTACAAGCACAAAACTCTCAGGGTTGCTACCCGCAACAGAAACCAGTACCCTTATCCTTTCCAGGCCATACTGCTCCGTATAGGACTTCGCGTAAAAGCTGAGTTGAGCATTGGGTAAGATATCTACTTCAGGAGAAATCAGCCACTTGTCATCGTTCAAATCCCGGTATTGTATGGCCACGGCATATTTATCTCCATCCACAGGGGCATGGTTATCAACGATGGAGGGAGTGGTCTGTGCCGGATTGAAAGCCATAAAAGCAAATTCGGTACCCTCTCCGGGGAAATCAAAATCCTGTACTCCCCAGGTTGCTCCATTTGTTTGCTGAAGCGTAGTCCATGGAGACAGGTCGGTACCAAAGTCGCTGAAAGAACTCCAGTTTTCGTAGAGTAGGGTTGTTTGATGGCTCACCCTTGTCAAAACGTAAGCATCTTCTGTTCCCGGCTCTCCCCAGTTTGTAAAGTTTCCGGTAAGGAATATTTGGTGCACTTCAGGATCAAACCCTTGTACATTTTGCAAATCGACCTGAAAAGTTACATCATGCAGGGGTTCGAAATGGGCTTCCAGGCTTACAGGCTCATCAGGCATGGTAAACAGAAAACTTTTCTGTTCTGATAAAACTTCTGCTCCTTGCCTCCAATGCACAAAAGCCCAACCTTCGTTGGCCTGGGCAGTTACATTCACCTGGTGTTGATCGGCATAAAACCCCTGCCCTGTGAGCTGACCTGCCTGGTCAGGTAGACTTACAAGTGTAAGTTGGTTCACATCTCCTGCCGGCATAGCGTCTATTGCAACATCATCCACATTCCAAGAATAGCCCCAGGTGCCGGTATAGTTCCACTTAAACTGTACGGCTGGCTGCCCGGTTGCCTGAGGTATCTCCCGGCTAAAAGAGGCAGGGTTTGCAGTATCTTCTGTCCATTGTTCCATTTGCACCCAGCTTTCACCACCATCAATGGAGTACAAAAGTGTTGCAGCAGAAACATCCTGATATTGACGAAAATAATGCGTAAAAGAAAGAGTTACCTGCGTATGTTCAGAGAAGTCGAAAACCGGTGTTATCAGGTCGG
>SLOR01000274.1 GCA_007132395.1 Bacteroidales bacterium | reverse complement strand
GGCTTATCTTCCTGAAGAATTCTAAGGATGTAAGTCCCGGGTGCCAGTCCATCAAAGCGGATGTTCTGGCTGGGATTCATAAGCTTGTCCCTCTGTATGAGCCTGCCCTCGGTATTAAAGAGCATATAATAAATTTTGTTGGGAATATTGGGTGTTATGTTTACCCATAAAAGGTCGCTGGTAGGATTAGGATAAACTTCAATGCTGAAATCCAATGTAGGGTCAACAACAAAGGTGCTTATTTGCAGGTCTCCCTGATGGAACCCCTGCGTTATTGTAACTCCTTCCGAGCTGTGTGTGGTGGTAAAGCTTTCTCCCAGGGTCCAGCTAATGGACGTATTGTTGTTATGAAAAACAGCACCCGCCGGGGCAATAATTTCCTGGGATTTTAACTCTGCCAAGAAGGGAGGTGCAAGAAGTATAAAAAAGAAGAAAAGCGTAATATTGAATCGATTCATAAGCATTTTTTTGGGGTTAGTATATACTGTATGTGTACAGTAAATAAACCGTAATTGGCTCATGAAACGAAAATAAAATCCGATAAAGGGTTTTGGCCGTCAGGTAAAAAGACCTGTATAGGGCATTGATAAGGCTTTGGCGGGGAAAGACTTTTTTTGAAAAATACTCAGGCCATCTGAGATATTTGCAGTGTGCGTCGGGGATACATACTGTTGATGTCGTGCCAGGGTTGTAAACGACTTCCGCCCGGCATTCTCACGTCAAAATCGGGGTCTTTGAGTTTTTGCTCAAGGGGGCTGGGGGCTCTTGGCAATTCCAGGGTATCGCTGTGCGACTGATTGTCAGGCGGATTGTTCTCTGCAAGATGCATAGAAGGTGTGGCTGTAAAAACTACACCGCTTGCCAGCAGACAGGCCAGAAACAGTATGGAAAATATTATGGAGATTTTTTTTATCATCCGCTTAACTTGATTGAGTTGCCAGACTAATTAAAAACGACAAACCCGGAACTTTGTTTTAAAGATACAAAAAAGAGCTGACTTCCATTGTGTAAGTCAGCTCTTTTTGTAATGCATTAAAAGTAAATTATACGCTGGCTTTGTCTACCAGTATCAGGATGGATCTGTCCGGGATATGAGTCTTTCCATTTTGTGTATTGTTGAAACCTTCCACGGTAGAGCCGGTTTCTTCAATGGAAAACTTGGTGGCTACGATGGTCCAGTCGCCTTCGGGTAGTTCAACATCCACGCCATGGGCATTGGCATTGTAAAACACCAGGATGTCCTTCCAGGGGTCGTTATTGGCATTGTCACCTATGTGATACCCTACCACCAATGCCTGATGTGTATCCAGGAAGCGCAGGTGCTGTTGTACCATTTCGGTGGTAGGCATACGGAAGGCAGGATGGTTTTTACGAAGGGTAATCAAATCTTTGTAATAGTCAAACACATCTCTGTAAGTGTCTTTATTATGCCAAACCAATTGATTGATGGAGTCGGGTAGGTTGTAGCTGTTGTGCTCGCCGAATTTGGTGCGTACGATTTCCTCCCCGGCATGCAACAAGGGAATTCCCTGCGAAGTAAGCACGATGGCATTGGCAAATTTCTGCATATCCAGCATTTCATCTTTGGAGCAGTCGATACAGGTGTCCACGATTTTATCCCACAGGCAGGGGTTGTCGTGGCAGGTAACATAGGTAATGGTTTGCAGGGGATTATCTGCCCAGGGAGCATCGGAGTAATTTACCGAGGGGTAGTTAATCTGAGGATGCTCGGTTGAAGCTACCACACCAAACTTGATACTTTCCTCCAGTCCGTGCTGTCCTGCCATAAAACCCGGGGCTTTGGCTTCCCACCACGGTCCGCGGATACCATCACGGATATCATCGCTGAAAGCAGCTATGCCATTGAGCCTGGGCGTGTGTACTTTGATGGCGCGGTCATGTTCGGGCAGCGGGGTGTCGCCTGCGGTCCATCCTTCACCGTAAATAAAGATGTCGGGGTCGATGGCGTGGAGTTCCTCGCGGATAAGGTTCATGGTTTCGATGTCGTGCAGGCCCATCAGGTCGAAGCGAAAGCCATCAATACGGTACTCCTGTGCCCAGTATTTCACCGATTCAATCATGAATTTGCGCATCATAGCCCTTTCAGATGCGGTTTCGTTTCCACATCCTGAGCCGTTGGAGTAAGTACCGTCCTCATTCATACGGAAGTAATATCCGGGTACCAGGTTCTCAAAGGGTGATGTAGTGGCATCGTACATATGATTGTATACCACGTCCATAATCACACGTATGCCCTGGTTGTGCAGCGACTGCACCATTTTTTTAAATTCGCGGATGCGCACATTGCCATCGTAGGGGTCGGTGGAGTAAGAACCCTGGGGTACATTATAGTTTTTCGGGTCGTAGCCCCAGTTGAATTGGGGTTCGTCCAGTCGGGTTTCGTCGATGGTATAAAAATCATATACGGGCAGCAGGTGCACGTGAGTGATGCCCAGTTCTACCAGGTGGTCGATGCCGGTTTTGTGGCCTTCGGGGCTGCGGGTTCCGGTTTCGGTAAAGGCCAGGTATTTCCCCTTGTTTTCAATGCCAGAGCTGGGGTGAATAGAGAAATCTCTCATATGGATTTCCCATATAACCATATCGGCATGACTGGAAAGTTCGGGGCGGTCATCATTTTCCCAACCTAATGGGTTGGTAGCTGTGAGGTCAACAATCATTCCTCTGTTTCCGTTTACGCCCACTGCTTTGGCATTGGGGTCGGGCACTTCCATCTTCAACTCCCCGTTAATCTGTGCCTGGTAGGTGTAATATTTATCTTTCCAGTCTCCTTCCAGTTCCAGCAGCCAGGTGCCTTGCACGTCCTGTTGCATGGGCAGGGTTTCCAGCACTTCGCCTTCATGTCCCTGGTTGTAGATTCTAACGGTTATAGCTTCTGTAAATGGAGCCCATACCCTGAATATGGTTTTCTCAGGTGTGTAATTTACGCCAAGGTCGTCTCCATGATAAACAGGATAGCCCTGGCAAAGCTCCTGTCGGGCCGTTAACTGGCAACTTACTATTGTCATTGTAAAGATTGCAAATAAGGTGAATAAACTAATTTTTCTGATGTTCATAGCTGTCATGTTTGATGGGTTTGTTTTGTGGGGCGTAAAGATAGCTGAAAAAAGAAAAAAATCTTCCGTGATTTGCGGAGGGAGCATATATAATGACAAGAGGCTGCCTCAAATGCCGGTTTATCTTCGGACGCTAAGCTTGTCGAAGCGGGTGTCTGAATAATAATCAGAGGTCGTTTCGACTGGCTTAAAGACCGGTTGGCACTTTTGAGACAGCCTCTTTCTACTTTATGTTAGAAAGAACTTTAGTTGATATAGATTCCTTCTCCCACACCAATGGGCAGGTTCAAGCCGTACCATACAAACAGCAGAACCAGCCAGATGATGAACAGGATTACCGCGTAGGGAATCAGCAATGATACCACCGTTCCTATTCCAATACGTTTGTCGTATTTATTAATCCACCCCAGCAGCAGCGGGAAATAAACGTACAAGGGGGTAACGCAGTTGGTAATGGAATCTCCCACGCGATACATAAGTTGCACAAATGCCGGGCTGTAATTTAGCTGCGCCAGCATGGGAATGAAAATGGGAGCAAAGATGGCCCATTTGGCCGAGCCGCTTCCCAGGAAGATATTCAGCAGGGCGACAAGTATCATATACACTGTGAAGAGTACCGGCCCTGTAAGCCCTGTTGCACGCAGAAATTCGGCACCGTTGATGGCCAGGATTTTATCCAGGTTCGACCAGGTGAAAAGTTCAATAAATTGAGCTACCACCAGCATAAGTACAATGTAACCACTGAGTCCTTTCATTCCAAACTCCATGTGTTTGAGCACATCGTTGGCCTGGGTAATGGTGCCGGTTGCTCTTCCATAGAAATATCCGGGAATGGCAAAGAAGAAGAACAGGATAGGTACCAGTCCGCGCAGGAAAGGTGAGGGCACGATGGCATTGGTTACCGGATCGCGCAACGGTCCCCAGGTGGGTGCTACCAGCATAAAGATTAAAGCAGAATACAGCAGGATAGCAATCCCTGCATGTTTAAGGCCTTTTCTTTCTTCGTCGGTAAGTCCCTTGTTTTGTTCCAGGTCGGCAGTGTCCAGCATGTCGGCACCGGCAAAGGCATTACAGCGGGGAATGGTAAAACGTCTGACAATAAATGCACCTCCCAAACCCAATGCAAAGGTGGATACAATCATAAAATACCAGTTGGCGGTGGCACTAACTTCAATACCCCCGTTGATGCCCGATGCTACCTGGGTAGATATACCGGCCAGCATCACGTCGGTGCCGGCAATGAAGAAGTTGGCAGTAAACCCGGCGGTAGCTCCCGCATAACCGGCTATAAGCCCTGCAATGGGGTGCAGACCCATCTTGGAGAATATCAGTGCAGCAATGGGAGGAACAATTACAATTCCGGCATCAGAACCAATATTACCGCAGGCTCCGATGATGAAAATTACGGGCATTACAATTTGTTTAGGCACGGCAAAGGCAATGTTGCGCAGTGCAACAGCCAGCAAACCGCTTTGCTCGGCAATGGAAACACCCATGAGCATTACCAGCACCAGCCCGAAGGGTGCAAAATGGGCAAAGTTGGTAACCATTTCTTCCAGGAACCAGCGAAGCCCCTCGCCCGACACAAGGTTGCGGGCTGAAACACTTTCCCCCCTGCCCGGGTCGATGGCACTTACATTGAAATAACTGGTAATGGCACTCAATACCACGATAAAGATGCAAATCCACACAAACATCCAGAAAGGGTGAGGAAGCTTGTTGCCCATCTTTTCCACCCAGCCCAGAAAGCCTTTTGCGGCTTCAGGCTGATGGTCGTTGGCTGCCGCCGCAGACGAATTACTCGCTTGATTATTCTCTGTATTTTTTGACATAATATTTTGTTTTGATTGGAAGGGCAAAAATGAAGTTTTTTTTTGGTTTTCCAATGAAGGCCGGATGGAATTTTTTACCGGATTTTCTGGTTAATTAATTATTCTGGCTCATGAGCCTTTTAGTCAAAAAAAACTGTATTGTATTATTG
>SLOR01000104.1 GCA_007132395.1 Bacteroidales bacterium | reverse complement strand
TGGATACACACTTTATCGGACTGGAAAAACTGGGTGCCGATTTTAACTACGATGCCGGTAGCGGATTTTACTCCATTGAAACCCGCAAACTCAAAGGCACCTATATTCTACTCGACGAAGCTTCCGTAACAGGTACAGCCAATATTGTTATGGCTGCCGTGCTGGCAGAAGGAACAACCACCTTGTATAATGCCGCTTGTGAACCTTATCTTCAACAGCTGTGTAAAATGCTCAACGCCATGGGTGCGCGCATCAGCGGTATTGGCTCCAACCTTCTCACCATTGAAGGAGTAAACCGGCTGGGTGGTTGCACGCACACCCTACTGCCTGATATGATTGAAATAGGTAGTTTTATTGCTCTGGCTGCCATGACACGCAGTGAAATAACCATCAAGAATGTGCGATTTAAAGACTTGGGAATCATACCCGATGTATTCCGCAAGCTGGGCATTAAATTCAATTTACATGGCGATGATTTGCACATTCCATCGCAGGAGCAATATACCGTTGAAACCTTTATCGACGGAAGTATCCTTACCATCGCCGATGCTCCATGGCCGGGATTTACCCCCGACCTGCTCAGCGTAATCCTGGTGGCTGCCATTCAGGCCAAGGGAAGTGTGCTGGTTCACCAGAAAATGTTTGAAAGCCGCTTGTTCTTTGTTGACAAACTCATTGACATGGGCGCCCAGATAATTTTGTGCGACCCACACAGGGCAACAATTATAGGCCTTAACAGGCAATACCCTCTCAAAGCCCTTGAAATGACTTCTCCTGATATACGGGCAGGAGTTGCCTTGCTTATTGCAGCCCTGAGTGCAGAGGGGAAAAGCATAATCCACAACATTGAACAAATTGACAGGGGGTACGAAAACATTGAACAGAGGTTGGCTAAGCTGGGTGCATGCATCGAGCGGGTATAATGTTTAGCAATACTGACATTTTGACCTTACCAACAGAGTGGCAAGCACTTTGCAGCCACCCCTGAGCTTTCTATTATTAACAACTCAAATGATTTAAAACAAGCCATGGTTAAGCACGATAAAGAAAAGGAAGAAAAATCTGCTGAAAAAGAGAATATAAACACTGCCGAAACGTCACAGGAAAATAATTTTACTGACAAAAATGTCAATGACGAAAACGAAGGTGACGAAAGCGAAGAAAAAGAAAAAGAACAGGATACGCCAGAGCAGGAGACGATCCTTGACGAAAAAGATATTATGATAAAAAGTTTGCAGGAAAAACATGATGAACTCAACGACAGGTACCTGAGACTTTTTTCTGAGTTTGATAATTACCGTAAGCGTACCATCAAAGAAAAGCAGGAACTTACCAAAACGGCCTCTGCAGATGTTATTGAAGCCATACTGCCTGTTGTTGATGATTTGGAAAGAGCTTACAAGTCGGCCATCGAAAACCCCGAAACAGAAACCCTTACCCAAGGGCTCAACCTTATACAGACCAAAATAAAAACCACCCTAAAACATAAAGGTCTGGAGGAAATTCCCAGCATTGGCGAGATATTCAACACAGATTTTCATGAGGCCATTACGCATATTCCTGCAAATGACAAAAAAGACAAAGGCAAAGTGGTTGATGAAGTGCAGAAAGGATATTTGCTCAACGGAAAAGTATTACGTTTTGCCAAAGTAGTAGTGGCAAACTAAAAAACAATCAATTAGAATGGCAAAAAGAGATTATTACGACATACTTGGATTATCAAAGAATGCAACGGCTGAGGAAATTAAAAAAGCCTACCGGCAAAAAGCACTGAAATTCCACCCCGACAAAAACCCCGGCGACAAGGAAGCTGAAGAAAAATTTAAGGAGGCCGCCGAGGCTTACGAAGTATTAAGCAATACCGAAAAGAAAGCCCGATACGACCGCTTCGGACACGCCGGGATGGGTAATGGTGGCGGAGGCTACGGTGGCGGATTTGGTGGTGGCATGTCTATGGAAGACATTTTCAGCCAATTCGGAGATATCTTTGGAGGTGCTTTCGGAGGAGGATTTGGTGGTGGATTTGGCGGAAGCAGCCGTGGAGGCAGAAGGGTAAACAAAGGCTCTAACCTGCGCATCAAGGTGAAGCTTACCCTGGAAGAAATTCTTAAAGGCGTTGAAAAGAAAATCAAGGTTTCAAAGTTTGTTTCCTGCCAAACCTGCAACGGAAGCGGAGCCAAAGGCGGCAGCTCATATAATACATGCTCTACTTGTAATGGATCAGGGCGTATTACCCGCGTTACCAACACATTCCTGGGGCAAATGCAAACCACCTCATCATGCCCCTCATGCGGAGGTGAAGGACAGATTATTACCGAAAAATGCAACACCTGTTTCGGTAACGGTATTGTAAAAGGCGAAGAGGTTATCGCCATCAATATTCCGGCAGGTGTAGGAGAAGGCATGCAAATGTCCATGAGTGGTAAGGGCAATGCAGCGGCAAGAGGCGGAATCCCGGGTGATTTAATCGTGCTCATTGAAGAAATAAAACATGAAAACCTTATTCGCGATGGCAGCAACCTGCTGTACGACCATTATATAAGCTTCCCTGATGCAGCTATGGGCACCACTATTGAAGTGCCCACCCTGGAGGGCAAGGCAAGAATAAAAATTGAACCCGGCACCCAATCCAGCAAGGTGCTGCGACTCAAAGGCAAGGGATTGCCATCGGTAAATGCATATGGAAGAGGCGATTTACTGGTAAACATCAATGTTTGGACACCGCAGAATCTCAGCAAGGAGGAGAAACAAATACTTGAAAAACTGGCCCTGTCCGAAAGTTTCAAACCCAATCCCCAAAAATCTGATCGCAGCTTTTTTGAAAGGATGAAAGACTATTTTAATTAGAGATGAGGTTTTGTCATCTGTATATATAAGGAGAGGAATCCGGCATATCAGCCCAAGGCAGGTATTCCGGATTTTTCTTATCTTTAAAAGCTACTGCATACCACTGAATTACAAAAAACATTTACTCTCATTCCCTATTTAAAAACATGGAATACATCCTTCGGTCAGAAAACATATATAAGCAATACGAAAACCACCTGGCGCTAAAAGATGTGAGCATCAACATTCCCCGCGGCGAAATCTTTGGCCTGCTGGGCCCCAATGGTGCCGGAAAAACCACGTTTATCCGTATCATCAACCAGATAATAGCACCTGACGAAGGGCGCTTGTTTTTCAATGGAGAAAAACTTGTTGCTTCTCACATTGAAAAAATTGGATACCTGCCTGAGGAAAGAGGATTATACAAGAAAATGAAGGTGGGCGAACAAGCCCTTTACCTTGCCCGGCTAAAGGGAGTAAAACAGGAGGAGGCCCGAAAAGCCATAAAATACTGGTTTGAGAAATTTGACCTTATGCCTTGGTGGGACAGAAAAGTGGAAGAGCTCTCCAAAGGTATGCAGCAAAAGGTGCAGTTTATCATCACCATACTGCATAAGCCCGAGTTGTTAATCTTTGATGAGCCATTCAGTGGGTTTGACCCCATCAATGTAAACCTGCTCAAGGAAGAAATCATCAATCTCAAAAATCAAGGCACCAGCATTATTTTCTCCACACACAACATGAACTCCGTGGAAGAAGTTTGTGACCATATCGCGCTTATCAACAAATCAGAAAAGATTCTCGACGGCAACCTCGGTCAGATAAAGAAAGGGCACTCCAGTCAGATTTTTTCTCTGCAGGTAAGCCATCCGGAAAAACCACTGGCAACTCTGCTGGCTCCGGTTGCCAAGCTGCTGAGCGAAGAGAAGCATCCCGACGGGTTATTGCACGCCAGGGTGCAGCTTGAGGCAGGCAACAGCGCCAACGACCTCATTCGCCATATCTTACCCTTTGTGCACTTTCACAGTTTTCAGGAAGAATTGCCCTCCATGAATGATATTTTTATAAAAACCGTAACAGGAAAGTATCCTCAGGAATTAAAAAAAGAGGATTTGAAATTGCATTGGGAACTCAATGCAGAAAACTAAACACCCAACGCTTAATCTTTTTTCCAGAATATGAGCAAATCATTTATCATCATAAAAAGAGAGTACCTGAGTCGGGTAAGGAAAAAATCATTTATTGTAATGACCATCCTTGGCCCTCTGCTGCTGGCGGCCCTCTTGATAGTACCGGTTTTTATCGCGCAGATGTCTGACAGTGTTTACGAGGTGGGAATTGTTGACGACACCCGATTATTTTACCCAGAATTCAAAGACGCCAATAATGTAACATTCACAAACCTGAATATGAATGTGGATGCTGCCGTAGAAATGATGAAACGCGGTAGTTTTGATGCCATCCTCCATATCCCCACCACGGCCTTCCAGGCACCCTCTACCCTGCGGATGTTTACCGAAAAAGCCATAAACATCAACGCCAAGCTATATATGGAGAGCATATTGCGTAATGAATTTGAGCTTATGAAACTGGCCCATGCCGGTATCGACCCTGAAGTAATCAAAGCTACTGAGACAAAAATAAGCATTCAGGCAGTTCGCATGCTTAAAGACGGGCACGAGCAAGCCGACTACCCCGAGGTTAGCATGGCCCTGGGCATATTCAGCGGTATTCTTATCTATTTCTTTGTATTCCTTTTTGGGGCCCAGGTAATGCGCGGGGTAATGGAGGAAAAATCCAACCGTATTGTAGAAATTATCGTTTCTTCGGTAAAACCCTTTCAGCTAATGTTGGGCAAAATTGTGGGAATCGCCATGGTAGGGCTTACACAGTTTCTTATTTGGGTAATCCTAACCTTTGCCATTGTTGGGGCAGTAACCGCGGCCATGCCCGACACCTTCCGCTTTACCCCGCAGGAAAACATCTACATCACTTCGGGCCAGGCATTGAACCCTGCCGAACTGCAAGAACAAATGCAGCAGGTGCAGCAGCATAATACCGCGGCAGGTCAGGTGCTGGAAGCACTCAGCGCCATCAATTTTCGCATAATGATTCTCGCTTTCGTGTTTTATTTCCTTGGCGGCTATCTTTTGTATGCATCGCTTTTTGCTGCTATCGGATCGGCCGTGGACAACGAGGCCGACACACAACAATTTATGCTCCCCATTAC
>SLOR01000237.1 GCA_007132395.1 Bacteroidales bacterium | reverse complement strand
GTAATGCTTACCTGCTGGCCATTATTGATGTGGCTACACGGTATGTGGTTGCCTGGAGCCTTTGTTTTTCCATGAAGCATACCGATGTAATCCTTTGCCTGCATGAAGTTCTTCAAGGCTTTCAAGCCACACATATCATGCTTCGTACCGATAATGGAAGTCAGTTTATAGCCCATGGATTGGGCAATTTTTGCCGGAAAAACGGTATAACACAAGAATTTACCCATGTAGCCACGCCTGAAGAAAATTCGTACGTGGAAAGTCTGTTTTCTCAAGTGGCAAGGGAGGTAATCGGGCGATTTGAGTTTGAAAGCCTTTACCACGCCCGTGATGTTTTTCAGAGATACTTTCGCTGGCATAACAGCAGCAAAAGACGCCATGCTCTGGGCAAAAGAAGCCCGGTAGAGTATTGGAATACAGTATTTTATTCACATCCTGTTAAGCCACCCACAATCACAAGTGGAGATTTTGTCAAGGGCGATGATACCTATAAAAAATCAAACAATACATCATCGCTCGTATTACCCTTGACAAATTCGAAATGGGGGCTATCTTTGCTTAACCAGGATGACAATGAAAATGTCCTAAACCTTTTTGAAAAAAGTGTCCAAAATATAGGGTGTTAAGCCAGGGCAAACCGGGTGAAACTGAAAATTTCTATCCTGGAATGAGATAACAGATTTAAAACACGTATTTAATATGCACCTGTCTTTTCAAAAAATATATTATATCATAGCCACAATTGTAGGCTTATTTGCTGTTTTAATTTTGGCCAAATCGGTGCTGATTCCTATCGCATTTGCTTTTTTAATAGCTTTTATACTCTTACCTGTAGCCCGAAAAATTGAATCCTGGGGTGTAAATGTAACAGTGTCGGCTTTACTGTCCATTCTGGGCTTGATTCTTATATTTGGGGGCGGTGTATATCTTTTCTCAAATCAAATCATCCAGCTCTCTGAAAACTTATCTGATTTTAAAGTAAAAATTCTCAATGTTTTTGCAGACGCCACTTTCTACCTCAATAATAACATTGGATTTTTACCACAACTGGAAAGAGGAGAGTTATTAGATAATATCAAAAACTGGTTAAGCGAGTCGGGCGGAGCATTGTTAAGCAAAACCTTCAGTAGTACAGCTAATACCGTTTTCGGTGTAATATCTGCATTGGTATTCGCCTTCCTGATACTACTTTACAGAAAAGGGCTGGTGCGTGCTTTTGTCAGTTTTTATCCCCCGGAAAATAGAGAAAAGGCCTTCAAAATGTTTCAATCTATTCAGCAGGTTGGCCAGCAATACCTTGTTGGAATGATGATAATTATTCTCATACTGGGATTTGTGAACAGTATCGGGCTTTGGATTATTGGCATTGATAACCCTTTCCTTTTCGGGTTTATGGCCGGACTCTTAGCCATTATTCCTTATGCCGGAACCGTTATCGGAGCGGCCATTGCTGTATTATATTCCTTTATGACCTATGATTCTATTTGGATGCCAATAACCATAGCGATTTTCTTCTGGTTCGTTCAATTTACGGAAAGTAATTTTCTGTCCCCAAAAATCGTGGGAGGAAATTTAAAAGTTAACGCTTTAGCCTCAATTTTAAGCATCATCATTGGTGCTTCGATGTGGGGTATAGCCGGTATGATTTTATTTTTACCCTTCGTCGCCATTTTAAAAGTAGTTTGTTTAGCGTATGAAGAACTTAAACCCATGGCATTGCTGATAGGTGAGCATAATTTCACCAGGAAAAAGAGAAAGTCTGAACCTGTTCTGAAAATATAGTTATGTTCAAAAACCGGTACATAAGAATTATCCTGTACATTGCCTCTGTTTCTGCGCTAAATGCCCATGAAGGGTTCGCTGCCGACAGAGGAAATATCTATTATAATCTGAATGTCCACCGCGGAAGGATGACACCCCATTACGCCCTTCAGGCGGAATTGAACCGGGATAAAATAACCGGACTCGATTGGAGTGCTGTGTTTTTGAAAAGCAATGAAGCCACAGTAATAAGTCCCGTTCCCGGCCTGGGGTATTATTTGTCGAACCTGGGCAATAATGAGGTGTATGGCTATGTCCACGCCGCGTATTTCAACATGCTGTTGCCATTGGTTACTGGCGCTTATCCGATTCAGCTGAAGCTGGGCCTGGGGCCGGCATATGTTACCCGCAAATACGATCCTGACCACAATCCTCTCAACAGAGCCCTGGGGTCTCACGCGAATGCTTACGGACAGATCTCATTAACGGGAGGCATCCCAATAATCCGCGACAGATGGCTGCTCAGGGCCGGGATTTCATTCCATCATGTTTCAAACGGATTACTGAAAGCACCCAACCAGGGAATCAACACGCTGACCTTTCATGCGGGTGCAGACCTGAGCTCTTCCCACCGTCATTCCGGTGCTTTCACCCTTGGGAGGGATAGAACGGAGAAGCACAGTTTTCATCTTTCTGTTGCCTCGGGTATTAAAGAGGTTGACGAAGCTGCCGGCAAAAAGATATTCACATCAGGCCTGTTGCTGGATTACGCATATGGAATTCTGCCTGCACTGAATGCAGGTGTGGGTGTAGGGTTGTATTATAATGATACGTGGGCCTATGGCCCATACAGCAGCTATGGGAAGGAGGAGGCACCGGTACCGTTTCAGTCAGCGGTGCATCTGGTATTGGAGTTGGAGAAGAATCCGGTTACGGTATTGCTGAACCCTGGTTTTTATATATACAAACCCGCGGAGGATACACCGGATTTTACCGGACGACTGGGCATGCGGTATGCTTTCAAAAACAACCTTACCCTCATGTTTGCCGTCAAGCATCACTGGTTTGCGCTGGCCGACTATTTTGAATGGGGAATAGGGTACAGGTTCGTCAGATAAGTAGAGTATCTGATTGTCAATATGTACCGAGATTTGCACACTGCAATATCCTCCCAGGATTTTCCTGTTAAATTGAACAAATATTTGTTTTTTACATTTATATTACAATCTCTGTTAACCTTAAAAATAATTACCAATGGATGAAGAGAGCGTTGGAAAAAACTTCCCTATCGTTTGTGTAGGCGGTTCAGCCGGAGGGCTTGACGCTTATACCCGGCTTCTGCAAAATTTGCCCTCAGATTTGGGCGTTGCTGTTGTCATCGTGAATCACCTGAGAGATGTAGCCACTCATCTTCATGAGATTCTTCCAAAACATACAACCATGCCGGTTGAACTCATCACGGAAAGACTGGTCATCCAGCCCAATCACGTGTTTGTTATCCCTGAAAAGCGCGACTTACATATTCTTGATGACGAGTTCCGGTTAAAGCCCATATCAAAACCCAGAGGCTGGCCCAATGTAATTACGGTTTTTCTGCGTTCATTAGCTACACACTGGGGCGGCCAACTCATCGCTGTCATTGTATCGGGTTATGACGGTGATGGAGCAGAAGCTTTATGCGGTATTAAAGATGTGGGAGGTATTACTATGGCACAGATGCCAGATACAGCATCCCAGTCAGATATGCCAGAAACCGCTATAGCAAGCGGGTGTATCGATTTTATTCTATCACCTAAGGATATCGCAAAGGAAATTAAAAGAATTGCGAATGCCGGCATATGAAAACGTTAACTTCCTTGGGTTCAGGATACCTCCAACTTCGATATCGCCCGTCACAGAAAATCGCCTTATGTTTGGGCTGATGCCCGCAACAATAAATTTTGCTTCACGCAATGGTAATTTCTTTATTCAGATATACATCTTGTATAAGATTGAGCAGTTTTATTCCTTCTTTCATGGGACGCTGAAAAGCCTTTCTTCCGGAAATTAACCCTGAACCACCGGCCCGCTTATTAATAACTGCTGTTTTGGCTGCCTCAGCAAAGTCACTTTCCCCTCCGGAGGCTCCGCCGGAATTGATCAGGCCGATTTTGCCCATGTAACAATTGGCAACCTGGTACCGGCACAAATCGATAGGGTGATCCGAAGATAGTTTTTTATACATGTCAGGATGGGTTTTACCGAAATTAACAGCTTTAAACCCACCGTTCGATTCGGGCAGTTTTTGCTTGATAATATCAGCTTTAATGGTCACACCCAAATGATTGGCCTGCCCCGTTAAATCGGCTGCTGTATGGTAGTCTTTTTCTTTGGTTTTGAAAGCATTGTTGCGGGTATAGCACCACAAGATGGTGGCCATTCCCAGCTCATGTGCCCTTTCAAAAGCTTCTGCTACTTCGGTAATTTGCCGGTTGGATTCTTCTGAACCGAAATAGATAGTGGCTCCTACTGCTGCAGCCCCCAGATTCCAGGCCTCTTCCACACTGCTAAACATGATCTGGTCGTACTTGTTGGGATAAGTCATCAACTCGTTGTGGTTGATTTTTACAACAAACGGAATTTTGTGGGCATATTTTCTTGCATTCAATGCCAACCCTCCCAGGGTAGAAGCTACAGCATTACAGCCACCCTCTATGGCAAGCCTGATTATATTTTCCGGGTCGAAGTATTGGGGGTTGGGTGCAAAGGAGCTTCCTCCTGTATGTTCTATCCCCTGGTCTACCGGTAAAATAGACATATAGCCGGTTCCGCCAAGCCTTCCATGGTTGTATATTCTCGACAAATTAATCAGGGTGCGGGTATTACGGTCGCTTTGCGAGAAAATCTGGTCTATGGCATTGGGGCCGGGCAGATACAGATCGTTTTTGGGAATGGTGGTTGATGTATGTTCAAGCAATGATTTTGATGCATCCCCCAAAAGTTGCTCAATGTCGTTGATTTTGCTTTTTAAATTGTCCATAATGGGTGCTCTTGATGAATACGTTTATATTAAAATTATCCACTAAATTAATTATAATAACTTACGAATACAACAACTATATGGATTAATGTGATACGCTTGGTTTCGGGCTCAGGGAAATTTACAAATTGAGAACACCAGGAGAATAGAGGACATAAGAAATTGGGGAATCATGGCGATGATAAATTTGACGATGTAATAATCCGGGGAAATGTGGTGAACCACCTGCTGAAATTGCACCAGGAAATTCAAAGGTATTTAGTGCCGGCAAGAGCAGGTTG